>NZ_CABSQF010000026.1:0-66922 GCF_902479695.1 uncultured Phyllobacterium sp.
GCTCATGAGGTGGCGGGAGAAGTGCTGCCGGATGGGCCGCGCCTCGCCATTTCGGGCGCAACCATTGCGGTTTATATGGGCCGCAGCGTGGCAGCCTCCGTCGCTGAGCGGCTGATGAGTGCCGGCCTGCATGCCGATACCGGCGTGGCCGTGATCGAAAATGCCGGACGTGCGGATCGCCGCATGTTCCATGGCACGCTGCAGGATTTGCCGGCGTTGGAACAGCGCCCCGACCTTGATGGTCCCGTCATGGTGGTCATCGGCGATGCCGTGGCCGGTGCTGCGATCGACAAGGCCGAGCCGCTGGCTATCCGTACCCCAACCTCTTCGGTGGCTGCGCGCCACCTCCAATCCAATGCCGCTTGATTGCGAAGGATGATGATCATGAGTGTTAAAGTTCTCACTGCAAACCGTCTGACCGATGGCGAAGCCGTATGGCTTGGCGCCAATGGCGAATGGCTCGATCACATTGACGGCGCCCTCGTGGCCCGCCACGCGGAAGCGGCGGCGGCGCTGGAGGAAGCGGGCAAGGCGGCGATCAAGTCCAACCTTGTCATCGACGTCAATGTCATCGACGTGGAAGAGCGCGGCGAGCATCTTTATCCGGTCCGCCTGCGCGAGCGCATTCGCCAGCTCGGCCCCACCGTCCGTCTCGACCTTGGCAAGCAGGCGGAAAAGCCTGCGGCAAACGCTGCTTAACTGATAATCGAAGGCCCAGCAGAATGTATCGTTACGATGAGTTTGATCACGCGTTTGTTTCCGCCCGCGTTGAACAGTTCAAGGATCAGGTCGAGCGCCGTTTGGCTGGCGAACTGACCGAGGACCAGTTCCGCCCGCTGCGGCTGATGAACGGCGTCTATCTGCAACTGCATGCCTATATGCTGCGCGTTGCCATCCCCTACGGCACATTGTCGTCGCGCCAGATGCGCAAGCTTGCCCACATCGCCCGCACCTATGACCGCGGCTATGGTCACTTCACCACGCGCCAGAACCTCCAGTACAATTGGCCCGCGCTGAAGGACATGCCGAAGGTTCTCGACGAACTTGCCGAAGTCGAGATGCATGCGCTGCAGACGTCGGGCAACTGCATCCGCAATGTGACCGCCGATCACTTTGCCGGCGCAGCCGCCGACGAGGTTGCAGACCCGCGCCCCTACGCGGAAATCCTGCGCCAGTGGTCGTCGATGCATCCGGAGTTCTCCTACCTGCCGCGCAAGTTCAAGATCGCCGTTACCGGCGCAGAACGGGACCGCGCTGCGATCCAGGTGCATGACATCGGCCTGCACCTGAAAAAGAACGAAGCGGGCGAGATCGGGTTTGCCGTTTATGTCGGCGGCGGTCAGGGCCGCACGCCCATGGTTGCCAAGAAGATCCGCGACTTCCTGCCCGTCGAGGATCTGCTGACCTATACGACCGCGATCATGCGCGTCTACAATCTCAACGGCCGCCGTGACAACAAGTACAAGGCGCGCATCAAGATTCTCGTGCATGAAACCGGGACGGAAGAACTGACCCGCCAGGTGGAAACCGAATGGCTGGCGCTGAAGAACAGCGACCTGAAGCTGCCGCAGACGGATGTCGATGCCATCGACAGTTACTTCCGTCCGCCGCATCTGCCGCAGCGGCCGGAAGGCTGGTCGGCACTGGCCAGTGCCCGCAAGGCGGATCATGCCTTTGCCGCCTGGGTCGACCAGAACGTGACACCGCACAAGAACCCGGATTACGGCGTCGTGACCATTTCCCTGAAGCCGATTGGCGGCATTCCGGGCGATGCCACCGATGCCCAGATGGATCTGGTTGCCGATATTGCCGAACAGTTCTCCCAGGACGAAATCCGTGTCAGCCATGAGCAGAATCTCATTCTGCCGCATGTGGCGATTGCCGATCTGCGCATCGTTTACGATCTGCTGCTGACCGACAGTCTCGCCACGGCCAATGCCGGGCTGATCACCGACATCATCTCCTGCCCGGGTCTGGATTATTGCGCGCTGGCGACAGCCCGCTCGATCCCGGTTGCCCAGCGCATATCGGAACGCTTTGCCGATCCGGTACGCCAGGCCGATATCGGCGAACTCAAGCTGAAGATATCGGGCTGCATCAATGCCTGCGGGCATCACCATGTCGGTCATGTCGGCATTCTCGGCGTCGAGAAGAAGGGCGAGGAACTCTACCAGATTTCCCTCGGCGGCTCCGGCGACGAGGTCTGCACCATCGGCGATATCACTGGGCGCGGCTTCTCCTCAGAAGAAATCGTCGACGCGATCGAGACCATCGTCGACCGCTATCTCGAAGTCCGGACGGACAAGGAAGAAACCTTCCTTGCGGCTTACCGGCGTCTGGGCGCTGCTCCCTTCAAGGAGGCGCTCTATGGCGAGGCTGCCAATGCTGCTTGAAACCAACGAGATCACCGTGGCGGATGAAGCGCGGGCGCTTGAAGCCCGCTATGGCAATCTCGACCCGGCGCAGATCATCGAACTGGCGATCGGCCAGCTCTTCAAACAGGACATCGCCGTGGTTTCCTCGTTCGGGGCGGAATCCTCGGTGCTTCTGCACCTGATCGCGCAGGTGGATCGCGCCCTGCCGGTGCTGTTTCTCGAGACCGGCAAGCATTTTCCGGCAACGCTGCGCTACCGCGACCAGCTCGTGCACGAGCTCGGCCTGACCGACGTGCAGGACATTCACCCGCTCAAGCAGAGCCTGAAAGACGAAGATCCTTTCGGGGCGCTGTCCATGACCAACAAGGATCGCTGCTGCTATATCCGCAAGGTCGAGCCGATGGCCCGCGCTGTTGCGCCGTATCGCGCCTGGATGACCGGACGCAAGCAGTTCCAGGCCTCGACGCGCACGGCATTGCCTGTGTTCGAGTCCGTCGGCGCGCGCGTGCGCATCAATCCGCTGTCGCGCTGGACGTCTGCCGACCTGAAGGCCTATATGGCCGCCAACCAATTGCCGCCGCACCCGCTCGTCGCTGAAGGCTACCGGTCCATCGGCTGCATGCCCTGCACGTCGCCGGTGAAGGAAGGCGAAGATGACCGCGCCGGCCGCTGGGCAGGCACTGATAAAACCGAATGCGGTATCCACCTGACTGGCCTCACCGACCAGCTGAGCAATATTTCCCTGACGGATTCGAATCTATGAATGACATGTCTGAAAAGTCCGAAAGCCAGCTGTGGGGTCGCGAAGGTTTCCGCGAGGACCCCTATATCACGGCTGAAACGCTGGAGGAGGCAGGCGATGCCCCGGCGGTCATCCTGCCGCTGGCCGTCTGGCTCGGACTTGACGAGGGGGTGCGCAATGCGACCAACCGGCGGATCGGTGTTTCCGTCGCGCCCGGCGAAAGCATCGATCCGCTTCTGCCGTTGCTCGGTTCAATCCCGGTGATTGCGCTGCAGTTTCCGGCTTTCAATGATGGCCGTTCCTATTCGAAGGCCGAGGTTCTGAAGGATCGCCATCAGTTTCAGGGCGAGCTGCGTGCGGTCGGCGATGTGCTGATCGATCAGGTTGCCTACATGCTGCGCACCGGCTTCGATACGCTGAAGGTCACCCACGCGGTGACGCTGACACGCCTCGCCGACCACAACCTGCACGATACGCCGGTTTATTATCAGCCTGGCCGCGGCTCCCACACCAAGGCGGGCACCTACAGCTGGCGCCGCGTGCCGGACACGCGCTCCTGAGCATCAGAGGACGATCACGGGCGTTCCCAGGGGAACGCGGTCGTACAGATCGACCACATGGTCATTGATCATGCGGATGCAACCGTTGGAGACGGCCTTGCCGATCGACGAGGGTTCGGTGGTGCCATGGATGCGGTAATAGGTGTCACGGCCATTGCGGTAGAGGTAGAGCGCGCGGGCCCCGAGTGGATTGCCGCCGCCGCCGGCAACCCCGTCCGCGTAACGGGCATATTTTTCCGGCTGGCGTTTGATCATGTTGTCTGTCGGCTGCCAGCGCGGCCATTTGGCTTTGCGGCCGACTTCCGCCGTTCCTGAGAAGGCCCGTCCGGCCCGCCCGACACCGATGCCGTAACGGATGGCAGAATATTCATCCTCGACGAGGTAGAGAAAGCGGTTGCGCGGATCGATGATGACGGTTCCGGCCTCTTCATAGGTCGGGTAGTCAACGATCTGCGGCATGTATTCGGGATTGGGGACAAAGGGTTTCCTGGGTTTTGCCGAAGCCGCCTGAGGCGCGGCAACGGTCACCATCAATCCGCAGAAGAACGTCCGTCGTGTCAGCATATCGATCCCAATAGGCTTGAGCGCAGCCCTTGCGGGCCTTCCGGTCACGGGACGATCATGCGCGGAAATTGCTGACTGAAGGTTTACGTCGACTCAACTTTTTGTGATGAAACAAGGAGATAGGTCCGGCAGGGGGCTGCCGGACCTGTTTTGGCTCAGGGAAGACGAGCGATGCGTTCGATCAGCAGGTCGAAGAAACCCTCATCGTTCACATCGCGTATATAAAAGGCGTTTTTCGGCCTGTCGGTGACGCCCCACCAGTCGACGACGGTCATGCCGAGGGTAAGGTCTGACGCCGTTTCCACGACGACATTGCAGTGCCGCCCCTTGTAAAGGTCCGGCTTCAGGAGATAGGCAATCACGTTCGGATCATGCAGCGGGCCGCCATCGCTGCCATATTTCTCTTCGTCGAACCGCTCGAAGAATTCGAGCAGCTCTGCGGACGCAGCGCCGGACCGGGTTCCCATGGCCCGGAAGCGTTCGATCCGCCGGGCACTCGTCAGCGCCTTGTGCGTCACATCCAGCGGCAGCATCACAATCGGCACACCCGATGTCAGCACGATGTGTGCCGCCTGCGGATCGACATAGATGTTGAATTCGGCGGTCGGGGTGATATTGCCGCCTTCGAAAAAGCCGCCGCCCATCAGTACGATTTCGCGGATGCGCGTGGCGATCTGCGGGGCACGGATCAGGGCCTGCGCAATATTGGTGAGAGGGCCGAGCGGGCACAGGGTCACAGTGCCGCTTTCCTGCGTCAGCAAGGTCTCGATGATGAAATCGACCGCATGCTGCTCCTGCAGGGGCATGGCAGGTTCAGGCAGGTCCGGACCATCGAGGCCGGTCTTGCCGTGGACGTTTTCAGCGGTGACGAGCGCCCGCATCAGGGGCCGGTCTGCGCCGGCAAAGACCTTCACATCCGGCCGCCCAGCCAGTTCGCAGATCTTTCGGGCATTGGTTTTGGTCAGGTCCAGGGGAACATTGCCGGCAACCGCCGTGATTCCCAGAACGTCCAGTTCCGGGCTTGCCAGTGCCAGAAGGATTGCCAGCGCATCGTCCTGGCCCGGATCCGTGTCAACTATGATTTTCCGCGTCATCTCTTGCTTTCATTCTCTTGAAGTCTGCATCGGGATCGACCATATCAAAGGACGGAAGGGAAATGCCATCTCCGGGTTTCTCTTTTCGGTCGCTTTTCTGAGGACTGCACAGATGACACGAATGACACCGTTTTCAAGCCCTTTGCTGCTTGGTTTCGACACGATGGAAAAGACGCTGGAGCGTATCGCCAAATCCGGTGACGGCTACCCGCCCTACAATATCGAACGCATCCATGGCGATAACGGCCGGGAACAGCTTCGTATCACCCTCGCGGTCGCCGGCTTTTCCAATGACGATCTGGAAGTGACGACTGAAGACAATCAGTTGGTCATCCGCGGCAGGCAGGCCGATGAAAGCGAACGGGAATATCTGCATCGTGGCATTGCCGCGCGCCAGTTCCAGCGCATTTTCGTTCTTGCCGATGGAATGCGCGTGAGTGCTGCCACATTGAAGAATGGGCTTCTGTCGATCGATCTCGACCGTCCGGAACCCGAACGATTGGTCAAACGCATCAACATTGCAGTTCAGGACTGATCGTGGCTCTAACAGGACGGGGCCTTTGGAAGGACTGTCCGAATATGGAGGCTGATATGCAAAACACTGTTTCGAAGAATTTCCTGAGTGAACTGGAATTCTCGCGTCTTGGCGCCGGACAGGTCGCCTATATGCGCAAGGTGAAGACCGACGATCTCGCCACCAGTTTCCCAGCATTGCCGCCGATGACGCCGGGTGTCGAACTCTGGGCGCTCTTTGCCGCCAATGGCGATCCCATCGTGCTTTCCGATGAACGCGACAATATCCTTGTCGGCGCGCAGGAGCACGAGCTGCAGACAGTCATGCTGCAGTAACAGCCGTCCGGTCGACGCTGAATTTCCAAAACCCCGCTGGCTTGCCGGCGGGGTTTTATTCATTTCAAACAGATTCAAACAGATCGAACCACGCAGGATGGCAATGCAGCTTCTTCTGCTTAAACCTTCACGGCCTGTTCCACCCGGTCTTCCGCTCCGAACAAGTCCAGATAGCGTTTGATTTCGGCCTTGTCGCCGGTTGCCTTCTTCGGGTTGTCCGAAAGCTTGACTGCCGGGCGGCCATTGGCTTCGCTGACCTTGCAGACCAGCGAAATGGCATTGAGCTGATCGTTGAAACGCGGCGCGCAATCCTCGAAATCATTGGTCAGGTTTGTCCCCCAGCCAAAGCTCATGCGCACCTTGCCCTTGAAGTGATGATAGGCCTCTTCGATCGTCTCGACGTCAAGCCCGTCGGAAAACACCAGGAGTTTGCCGCGCGGGTCCTTGCCCCTGGAGCGCCACCAGGACAGGATCTTTTCCCCGCCCTCGATCGGGGGTGCACTGTCCGGGCGGAAACCCGTCCAGTCGGCAACCCAGTCGGGTGCGTCGCGCAGAAAGGCGGCGGTCCCGAAAGCGTCCGGCAGCACGATGAGAAGATTGCCGCCATAGTAGCGGTTCCAGTCCTGCAGCACCTTGTAGGGTGATTTCAGCAGTTCATCGTCCGTGCGGCTGAGGGCGGCCAGAACCATCGGCAGCTCATGGGCATTGGTGCCGAGTGCTTCCAGATCATTGTCCATGGCGAGCAGCACATTGCTCGTGCCGGTAAAGGCTTCGCCGATGCCTTCCTTCAGGGCCTCCACGCACCAGCGCTGCCACAGGAACGAATGGCGGCGGCGCGTGCCGAAATCGGAAATCCGGATATCGGGCAGGGAGCGCAGCCGCTCCACCTTCGTCCACATCTTGGCCTTGGCGCGGGCATAGAGCACATCGAGTTCGAAACGCCCCATCTTCTTCATCGCCGCCCGCGAGCGCAGTTCATTGATGATGGCGAGCGCCGGGATTTCCCACATGGTCGTGTACATCCACGGGCCATGGAAATTCAGCTCGTACTGGCCGTCGCGCTTGGTCAGCTCGTATTCCGGCAGCTGGAAATGCGTCAGCCATTCGAGGAAGTCCGGTTCAAAGATCTGCTTCTTGCCGTAGAAGGTGTTACCGCCGAGCCAGATCATTTCCTTCTTGGAAAAACGGATCGTGCGGGCATGGTCCAATTGCGCGCGCAGCTCTTCCTCGTCGATCTCGTCGCCCAGCCGCACACGCGTGGTACGGTTGATCAGCGTGAAGGTTGCATCGACCTTGGGATAGACCCCCCAGATCATCTGCAGCATCAGCAATTTATAAAAATCCGTATCCAGCAGGCTGCGGACAATGGGGTCGAGTTTCCACGTGTGATTGAACACGCGGCGTGCAATGTCGGTCTTCGTCGCCATTGAATGCTCTCCTTCCGGAATTTCCGCCCGCCATGTTGCACGGCAGCAACCGCCCATCAAGCATAACCGGGCATAACCGGCTAAATTCTGCAGTCAAACGGACGCGGGCATTTGCATTAAATCTTTGTAACCTCACCGTTTTGTCATTAACGGCGACATCAAAGCGCTTTATTCTTGTCGGTAAACAACCTTTCGCGCCGGGATGCGCATTGGGATACAATCAAAAATACGGTGGTGCTGGCTCCGCGGATAGCGGAACCGGCCTTTTTGGAGTGACGTATGAAAGTCTGGAAACAACTTGTACTGGTTGTCGCTATCCTCGCCGTTGCCGGCGCGGGATGGCTGTATTTCTTTCCGGGCGCGTCCAATCTCCTGAAAAAAGCCGGTGTCGACAAGGTTCTGACCACAGCAAAGGAACCAGCGGTGCCCAATGGCCAGGGACGGAGCGGACAGGCCGTTCCGATCGTGGTTGTGCGGGCCGCCGACGCGGCCAAGATCAATGACAAGCTGTCGGCTATTGGCACCGGCAAGGCAAAGAGCTCCGTTTCCGTCACACCGTTCGCCGCCGGACGCATGACGGAAATCCTGGTCACCTCAGGCACCAGGGTTGAAGCCGGCGACGTGATTGCCCGGCTTGATTCCGAGGCGGAAAGCATCGCCGCCGACAAGGCACGCACGATGCTGAAGGATGCCCAGACCAAGCTGAAGCGTGCGGAAAACCTCAGCACAACCAATACCGTTTCCGCCGTGCAGGTGTCCGATGCCGGACTGGCGGTCGACAATGCCGGTCTCGATGTGCGCGAGGCCGAACTCGCGCTGGATCGCCGCGCGGTCAAGGCGCCGATTGGCGGTATCGTCGGCATTCTTCCCGTGAGTGCCGGCAACTACATCACCACGACGACGCAGATCGCGACGATCGCCGATCGCAGCGAAGTGCTGGTGGACTTCTGGGTGCCGGAACGCTTTGCCCCGGCCATCAAGGTCGGCGCCGCCGTCACGGCCACCTCCGTTGCCCGGCCGGGCGAGACGTTCAAGGGCACGATCAACGCCATCGACAATCGCATCGATCCCGACAGCCGCACCCTGCAGGTGCAGGCGAGGATCACCAATCCGAATGATGCCCTGCGCGAAGGCATGGCCTTTCAGGTGAACATGGGATTTGCCGGAGAGACCTATCCGACGGTCGATCCGCTGGCGATCCAGTGGGGCACGGACGGCGCTTATATCTGGAAGATTGCGGACAACAAGGCGCAGCGCGTTCCCGTCCGCATCATGCAGCGCAATGCCGCCTATGTTCTCGTCAACGCCGAGATCAAACCGGGTGACCTCATTGTCGCGGAAGGGGTGCAGGCCGTTCGCCAGGGTGGTGCCGTCCAGATCAAGGGCCAGCCTGCCAACCAGACGGATTCCGGCACACGACCGCTGGCATCCGTCGGCGAAAAGGGCTGAGGTGCGGCGTGAGCAATTCACACGGACAGGCCAACTCCAATTTCACCGCTCTTTTCATCCGCCGCCCGGTGCTGGCGCTGGTGCTCAATGCCCTGATCGTCGTTGCCGGGCTTGCCGCCTTCTATGGCGTCGACGTGCGCGAACTGCCGGATGTCGACCGGCCCGTGGTGACGGTAACGACGACATTCCAGGCCGCCGCCGCCGAGACGGTTGACCGCGAGCTGACCGCGGCGATTGAAGGCGCGGTGTCCCGCGTTTCCGGGGTCAAATCCATTTCCTCCAGCTCGTCCTTCGGGACCAGCCGTGTCACCGTGGAGTTCAATGACGGTGTCGATCTGAACGTTGCCGCCGCCGATATGCGCGATGCCATCAGCCGCATCACCAACACCCTGCCGGAGCAGGCCGACCCGCCGCAGATCGTCAAGGCGGATGCCAATGCCGACGCGGTGATGCGCCTTGCCGTCACCTCGACCACGATGGCCGTCGAAGACATGACCGTTCTGGTCGAAGACCAGATCAAGGACGTGCTTGCATCGGTGCCCGGTGTCGCGGATGTGCAAATCAACGGCAACCGCAGCAAGATTTTCCGTATCGATATCGATCAGGGCAAACTGGCAAGCCTTGGGTTGACGGTTGCCAATGTCCGCACGGCCCTCAACACGATGGCGTTCGATACGCCCGCCGGTCAGATCAACAGCAGTGCCCAGAGCATCGTCGTCCGCGCCACCGCGCCGGTGTCGACGCCGGAGGATTTCGAAAACATCATCATCAAGGATCGCACCAAGATCCGGGATGTCGCAACCGTCACGCTCGGTCCCGATATCGGCACATCGACGCTGCGCGCCAATGGCAAGACCGGCATTGGTCTTGGCATCATCCGCCAGGCGCAGTCCAACACACTCGATATCTCCAAAGGCGTCCGGACGGCTATCGGTCAATTGCAAAAAACCTTGCCGGAAGGCGTCGATATCCGCGTAACCAGTGACGATGCCGATTTCATCAACGGTGCCGTGCACGAGGTTGAAATCGCGCTGGGCGCCTCGGTCTTCATCATCATCCTGATCATCTATCTCTTCCTGTGGGACCTGCGTGCGACGCTGATCCCTGCGGTGTCGATGCCGGTCGCCCTGATCGGAACCATCTCGGCGATCTATCTCGCCGGGTTCTCGATCAACATCCTGACGCTGCTGGCGCTGGTGCTGGCGACGGGTCTCGTGGTGGACGATGCCATTGTCGTGCTCGAAAATATCGTCCGGCGCCGCAACCAGGGTATGGGGCCGCGCGCCGCTGCCGTGCTAGGCACGCAGGAGGTGTTTTTCGCGGTCATCGCAACGACGGTGACGCTGGCGGCGGTGTTCGTGCCGCTCTCGTTCCTGCCCGGACAGACCGGTGGTCTCTTCCGCGAATTCGGCTTCGTGCTGGCAATCTGCGTGCTGCTCTCGGCCGTCGTCGCGCTCACGCTCTGTCCGATGCTGGCCTCGCGCCTGCTCTCGGCAAGCGAAGCCAAGCACGAGGATATCAACCATTCGCCGGGCCTTGTCCGGCGGGTTGGCGGCTGGTTCCTCGAAGCCTATCGCCGCATGCTGCACGGATGTCTGGCCGCGCCATGGCTCGTGGTCCTGGCATCGCTGCTGTTTGCCGGGGCAGCCTTTGGCGCCTTTTCGCTGCTTAAACAGGAATTGACGCCGACCGAGGACCGCGCTTCGGCCTTCCTGCGCATCACGGCGCCGCAGGGCGTCAGCCTTGAATATCTCAACGACCAGATGCGCCAGATCGAGACGCTGATCCAGCCGATGCGCGATTCCGGTGAAATCCAGAACACGTTTTCCATCGCCGGACAGAACGGCAACACCAATCGCGGTTTCATGGTGCTCAGCCTTGCCACATGGAAGGAACGTCACCGGAGCCAGCAGGAAATTCTCGCCGACGTGTCCAAGCGCGTGCGCAATATTCCCGGCATCCAGGTCTTTGCCGCCCAGCCCAATTCGCTCGGCATTCGCGGCGCGGGCAACGGCCTGCAGTTCGCCATTGTCGGGACCAATTACGCCGACCTCGGAACGGCCGCCGCCAAGATCGTGTCGGCGCTGGAAAAGGACAAACGCTTTGACCGGCCGCGCCTGACCAATGAACCGACGCAGCCGCAGCTCTCCGTGTCCATCGATCGCGAGCGTGCATCCGATCTCGGCATCGAGATCACCGGTCTCGCCGAGGCGCTGCAATCGGTGCTGGATGGCTACAAGATCGGTTCGGTCTACATCGAGGACCGCAGTTTCGACGTGAAGCTGGTCTCAACCACCAATCCGATCAATGACCCGACCGATCTCGAAAACGTCTTCATGCGCACCAGTGACGGCCGCTTCGTGCCGATGGCGACCATCGCCAAGCTGACGGAAGTGGCAGTGCCGCCGGCATTGACCCGTGAGCAGCAGATGCGGTCTGTCGCCATAACGGCCGCCCTCAGTCCTGACTTTGCCTTGGGTGATGCCTACAAGGTAGCGCAGGAGGTGGCTGCGCCACTGCTTCCGCCGGGTTACCGCATCATTCCGCTCGCCGAGGCGGCAACGCTCGGCGAGAATTCCGCCAGCATGTTCGTCACCTTCGGTTTCGCCATCCTGATCATCCTGCTCGTGCTCGCGGCACAGTTTGAAAGCTTCATCAGCGCGGTTATCGTGATGGCGACCGTTCCGCTCGGCCTGGCCTGCGCGGTCTTTGCCATGGTGCTCACCGGCACCAGCATGAATGTCTACAGCCAGATCGGGCTGGTGCTGCTTGTCGGCATCATGGCCAAGAACGGCATCCTGATTGTGGAATTCGCCAACCATCTGCGCGATCAGGGTCGTAGTGTGCGGCAGGCCATCGAGGAAGCCTCCAATATCCGCCTGCGCCCAGTCGTCATGACCATGCTCTGCGCCATTCTCGGCGGTGTTCCGCTGGTTCTGGCCAGCGGTGCCGGTGCCGAGGCCCGCATTGCCCTCGGCTGGGTCATCGTCGGCGGTCTTGGGCTTGCCACGGCCTCGACGCTGTTCCTGACGCCGGTTGCCTATCTCCTGCTCGCCGGTTTCTCCAAGCCGAAAGCGGAAGAGGAAGCGCGGCTCGAGCGGGAGCTTCTGGAAGTGGTATCCCAGCCGCCCTTGCCCGCTGAATAGGATCCGTATTGATATAAACAAAAAGGCGGGGATCGCTCCCCGCCTTGTTCATTCCGGCTGCGAATCGTTATTTCGCTGCATCCGTGACCTTCGTTGTCCAAGCGCCTTCCGGCTTCTTGGTGATGACCGGATCGGAGCCGCCGCCGAGGAGTGTCTCCACGGTGCGCTCGGCCGCTGCCACATCGAGAACGCCGGTGGAGCCCTCTGTCAGCTTGTTGATCTCAGCCACCATGCGCTTCTGGTGCTTTTCGGTCTGCGCGCCGCTGGCATCGTTTTCAAGCACGATGTTGGCCGCTTCATCCGGATGCTGGCGGGCATAGTCCCAGCCCTTCATTGACGCCTTGACGAAGCGGGCAAGCTTTTCCACCATCTTCGGGTCATCGAGGCTCTTCTGCAGCACGTAAAGACCGTCTTCGAGCGTGGCGACCTTCTCGTCCTCATACTTGAACGTGACCAGCTGATCGGCGGGAATGCCGGCATCGATCACCTGCCAATATTCATTGTAGGTCATGGTCGAGATGCAGTCCGCCTGCTTCTGGATCAGCGGATCGACATTGAAGCCCTGCTTGAGGACGGTGACGCCATTCGGGCCGCCATCGGTCTTGAGGCCGAGGTGGTTCATCCACGACAGGAACGGATATTCATTGCCGCCGAACCAGACGCCGAGGGTCTTGCCCTTGAAATCCTGCGGCTTGGTGATGCCGGTCTCCTTGCGGCAGGTCAGCATCATGCCGGAGCGCTTGAACGGCTGGGCGATGTTAACGAGTGGCAGGCCCTTTTCGCGCGTGGCGAGGGCAGACGGCATCCAGTCGACGACCACGTCGGCGCCACCGCCGGCGATCACTTGCGGCGGGGCAACGTCAGGTCCGCCCGGCTTGATTTCCACGTCGAGATTGGCCTCCTTGTAGAAACCCTTGTCCTTGGCGACATAATAGCCGGCGAACTGGCCTTGCGTGACCCATTTGAGCTGCAGGGTCAGCTTGTCGGCCGCCAGCGCCGAGCCCGCCATCAGCGTCATCGCCAGACCCATCGTCAATGCTATCGTCTTCTTCATGTTTCAGTTCTCCTCTGTTCTTGTTTTTTAAGTTCTGTAGGAAGGGTGCCAGAAAGTAACCGCCCGCTCGATGAGGGTAATAAGCCCGTAAGACAGCGAGCCCGCAAGCGCCGCGACAAAAATTTCCGCCCACACCATATCGACATTCATGCGGCCCACTTCCGCCGAGATGCGGAAGCCCATGCCGACAATGGGCGAGCCGAAGAATTCGGCAACGATGGCGCCGATGAGGGCCAACGTCGAATTGATCTTCAGCGCGTTGAAGATGAAGGGCATGGCGGCGGGCAGGCGCAGCTTCAAAAGAGTCTGTCCGTAGCTGGAGCCATAGGTCTGCATCAGGTCGCGTTCCATCGCGCCGGATGCGGCAAGTCCGGCCACGGTATTCACCAACATGGGAAAGAAGGTCATGATGACGACCACGGCGGCCTTCGATTCCCAGTAGGAACCGAACCACATGACCATGATCGGCGCGATGCCGACAACGGGAAGGGCGGCCACAAGATTACCGATGGGCAGCAGTCCCCGGCGCAGGAAAGGCACCCGGTCGACAATGATGGCGGCAAGGAAACCCGAACCGCAACCGATGACGTAACCGGCAATGGCGGCCTTCAGATAGGTCTGCTGAAAATCCGCCCAAAGCGTCGGCACGGAACCGGAAATGCGCTCGGCGATCATGGATGGCGGCGGCAGCAGAATGCTCGGTACGCCAAAGCCGCGGACAATGATTTCCCACAGGATCAGCAGCCACGCACCGAACAGCACCGGCAGGGCGAGATTGACCAGCCGCTGGGCCTGCGGCGAAGTGAGTTTCAGGCCGGCCAGATTCTGCACGCTGAACCAGGCAAGCAGCCAGGATGAGGTCACCATGCACCAGTAGCCGATCGACGGTCCCGGCGGCTGCGGCATCGCGTGGAGCAGTCCGATGAGGCAGAAGGCGACCACATGGACAAGCACGAGAACGACGATCAGCGATGGTATCGATACGCTCGTGAACATGGCAACGGCAGCGGCAACGAACAGGATGACCGGGGTCGAATAGGTGAGGGTGTCGAGAACGTCGCCGCCGGACGATATCAGCAATCCGGGAACGGCGAGCAGGAAGGCGGCAATGGCCAGCGGGGAGCGGGATAGTCTCATGGCCGTACTCCCATGCGCCGGTTGACGAGCGTGGCCACCAGCCCGATCAGGCTGACCAGAATGGCAGCCATCAGCGCCGCCGCGATCAATGCGGCCCAGATCTGCACCGTCTGGCCATAATAGGAACCGGCTAGGAGCCGCGCACCGATGCCCGCGACCGCCCCGGTCGGCAGTTCACCGACAATGGCGCCAACCAGGCTGATGGCGACGGCAATCTTCATCGAGGTGAAGAGGTAGGGCATGGACGCCGGCCAGCGCAGCTTCCAGAACACCTGCGCCTTCGAGGCGTTATAGGTGCGCATCAGGTCGAGATGCATGATCTCGGGTGAGCGCAAGCCCTTGACCATGCCGACGGCAACAGGAAAGAACGACAGATAGGTGGAGATCATCGCCTTGGGCAGGAGCCCGGTGATATTGACCGCATTGAGCACCACGATGATCATCGGCGCAATGGCAAGGATGGGCACGGTCTGCGACGTGATGATCCACGGCATCAGGCTTTTGTCGAGCGTGCGTGAATGGACAATGGCAATGGCAAGCAGGATGCCGAGCAGCGTGCCAAGCCCGAAACCCAGCAACGTCGAGGACAGGGTGACGCCGCCGTGATAAACGAGACTGCGCTTCGATGTCGGGCTGATATCGAACACGGTCTTGCGGATTTCCTCGGCCACCTGATGCGGCGCGGGCAGGACCGGGCGCTCCTGCGCCATCGTGTTGGCGATCAGTTGGCCGGTCGCGATCGTTGTATTGGCGCGTGCAGCCTGATCCCGTTCGAACGGCGCATTGAGGATAATGGCGAAGGCATACCACAGCGCCAGAATGGCGAGGAGAACGGTCCCAACGGGAACAACGCTGTTGCGGATGAAGTTCATGAATGCATCCCCGCTTCAGGCTGCCAGCGGTACAGAATATCCGGCAAATGTTCCTCATTGTCGCCATCGGTGCGGCGCACTTCGGTGAAGCCTTCGCGCCTGTAGAAGGACTGGGCACCAGTGTTCGCCACAAAGGTCCAAAGCTCCACCGGTCCCGTGGCCTGCCGCTTGGCGTGATCCAGCAGCGCCTTGCCGATGCCCCTGCCGCGCCGGTCGGCATGCACGTAGAGTGCATTGACCATGTTGTCAGGCGCGAGCGCAACCATGCCGGCCACCGCGTCATGGTCATCGGCGACAAAGACTTCGTATCTGGAAAAGACGGTATCGCAATAATAGTCCGTGACGTCGTCCGCCGAATGAATGCGCGGCATCCATTCCGTCGCGTCGATCCACGCATTGACGATAGCCGCGCAGTCGGACATGTCACGCAGTTTGGCGGCGCGGATCGTGGTCATCATGCGCCCCGGCTACTCATCATAGGAATGGCCATGGCGCAGGCCCTCGCGCACCCGGTGGGCAATCTCGAGAAATTCCGGCGTCTCGCGGATATCGAGCGTGCGTTCCGTGCCGAGATTGCAGTCGATGATCTCATGGATGCGGCCGGGACGCGGGCTCATCACCACGATCTTTGTCGACAGGAACACCGCTTCCGGAATGGAGTGCGTGACGAAGATCACCGTCTTCTGTGTCTTGGCCCACAGCTTCAGCAGCTCTTCGTTGAGGTGGTCGCGGACGATCTCGTCCAGCGCACCGAACGGTTCGTCCATCAGCAGCATGTCGGGATCGAAGGACAGCGCCCGCGCTATGGAGGCGCGCTGCTGCATGCCGCCCGACAGCTGCCACGGAAATTTTTTCTCGAAACCGGCAAGGTTGACCAGCTCAAGGTTTTTGGCGATGCGGCTCGCCCGTTCGGCTTTTGGCACGCCCATCACTTCCAGCGGCAGGGAAATATTGCCGCCGATGGTGCGCCATGGATAAAGCGCCGCTGCCTGGAACACGTAGCCATAAGCGCGATTCTGCCGCGCTTCGGATGGCGTCATGCCATTGACGGAAATGGTCCCGGATGTCGGCTGCTCCAGATCGGCGATCACCCGCAGGAGGGTGGTCTTGCCGCAGCCCGAGGGCCCGATGAAGGAAACGAACTCGCCGCCATTGACCGCAAGGTTGATGTTCGACAGGGCATTGACCGGCCCGTCATTGGTCTGGAAGACCAGCGACAGGTCCTTGACGTCGATCACATTCTTTGGCGTCGCGTTTGGCATTGACTGGGCCTTGGGTCTGAGCGCGACGACTGTCATCAGACACCCGCCGGTATGTTTTTCGGATCGCGCTCCACCTTACGCGGTGCCGTGAGTTCCTTCCACGTGGAAAGTGCACGATTGGCCGGCGCATTGGCCTCGCGTTCGACAAAGCGGCCGCTGCCGGTCGGGGCCAGCACTTCGCCGTCCTTGTAGGCGATCTGCCCGCGCGACAGGGTGATGCGCGGCAGGCCGGTGACCTCGATCCCTTCGAACACGTTGTAGTCGATGGCGGATTTCTGTGTCTTGGCGGAAATCACCTTCGACGCCTCGGGGTCCCAGATGACGATATCCGCATCGGAGCCCGGCAGGATGGCGCCCTTGCGCGGATAGATGTTCAGGATGCGGGCGATGTTGGTGGAGGTCACGGCCACGAATTCGTTCGGCGTCAGGCGGCCGGTGCGAACGCCCCTGGTCCACAGCACGGGCATGCGGTCCTCAAGCCCGCCGGTGCCATTCGGAATCTTGGTGAAATCGCCGACGCCAAAACGCTTCTGCTCCGTGGTGAAGGCGCAGTGATCGGTCGCCACCACCTGCAGGCTGCCGGAGGCGAGACCGGCCCACAGGCCGTCCTGATGGCTCTTGTCGCGGAAGGGCGGCGACATCACCCGGCGCGCCGCATAGTCCCAGTCCTTGTTCTTGTACTCGCTCTCGTCGAGCGTCAGATGCTGCACCAGCGGCTCGCCATAGACGCGCATGCCCTTCTGGCGGGCGCGGCGGATGGCTTCATGCGCCTGCTCGCAGGACACGTGCACGATGTAGAGCGGCACGCCGGCCTGGTCGGCGATCATGATGGCGCGGTTGGCGGCTTCCCCCTCGACCTCCGGTGGCCGGGAATAGCCATGGGCTTCCGGTCCGTTGTTGCCTTCTGCCAGGAGCTTCTGCTGGAGATGCGCGACCACGTCGCCATTCTCGGCGTGGACCAGCGGCATGGCGCCGATCTCGGCGCAGCGCGTGAACGAGGCGAACATCTCGTCATCGTCCACCATCAGGGCGCCTTTATAGGCCATGAAGTGCTTGAACGTGTTGATGCCGCGTTCCACCACCTTCGGCATCTCGTCAAAGATCTGCTTGTTCCAGCCGGTGATGGCCATGTGGAAGGAATAGTCGGTGCGTGCCTTGCCCGCCTTCTGGAACCAGTCCTGCAAGGCTGCCAGCAGGCCGTCGGCGCCGGGCAGGACGAAATCGACCACCATGGTGGTGCCGCCCGCCAGCGCCGCGGCGGTGCCTGTGTCGAAATCATCGGAAGAGTGGGTGCCCATGAAGGGCATTTCGAGATGGGTGTGCGGATCGATGCCGCCCGGCATCAGATAGCAGCCCGTCGCATCGATAATCTCATCGCCGGAAAGATCCGTACCGATCTGGGCAATGATGTCGCCCTCGATCAGCACATCCGCCTTGTAGGTGCGGTCGGCGGCAATGATGGTCCCGCCTTTGATCACTTTCGTAGCCATGTGTCCGTTCCCCTTATTGGTCTTTTGTCGAACATGTTGCTCTGTATGGAAATGGTATCCGGTCAGGTCTGGATCACGGCCGTTTCCAGAACAGCATGCAGGAGGACGTCCGCGCCGGCGGCCGCCCATTCCTTGGAAATCTCTTCATCTTCATTGTGGCTGAGCCCGTCGACGCAGGGACACATGACCATGGCCGTTGGCGCAACCCGGTTGACCCAGCAGGCATCGTGCCCCGCGCCGGAAATGATGTTGCGGTGGCTGTAACCCAGCCGCTCGGCCGCATTGCGCACGGCGGTTACGCAGCCTTCGTCGAAAGTGACGGGATCGAAATGTCCGGCTTCCTCGATCTCGATTTCCAGCCCGAGCTCTTTGGCAATCTTTGGTGCCTTCTCCTCGAGCTCTGCCTTCATCGCATTGAGTGTCGCAAGGTCGGGCGAGCGGAAATCGACGGTGAAAACCACCTTGCCTGGAATGACATTGCGCGAGTTCGGATAGACGTCGCAATGTCCGATCGCGCCGACCGCGCTGGGCTGGTGGGCCATGGCGATGGTGTGGACGAGTTCGGTGATGCGGGCCATGCCCAGCCCGGCATTCCGACGCATGGGCATCGGTGTGGAACCCGTATGGCTGTCCTTGCCGGTCAGCGTGATCTGGAGCCACCACAGGCCCTGGCCATGGGTGACGACGCCAATGTCCTTGCCTTCGATTTCGAGGATCGGGCCCTGCTCGATATGCAGTTCGAACAGCGCGTGCATCTTGCGCGCGCCCACCTCCTCGTCACCCTTCCAGCCGATGCGTTCCAGCTCGTCGCCGAACGTCTTGCCCTTGGCGTCTTCCCGCGCATAGGCCCAGTCCTGCGAGTGGATACCGGCAAAGACGCCTGATGCCAGCATGGCGGGAGCAAAGCGCGTGCCTTCCTCATTGGTCCAGTTGACCACGACAATCGGGTGCTTGGTCTTGATATTGAGGTCGTTGAGGGTGCGGACAAGTTCGAGCCCGCCGAGGACACCGAGCACGCCGTCATATTTGCCGCCGGTCGGCTGGGTGTCGAGATGGCTCCCGACATAGACGGGCAGGGCATCCGGGTCGGTGCCTTCGCGGCGGAAGAACATGTTGCCCATGGTATCGACGCCCATGGTCAGCCCGGCCTTTTCGCACCAGCTCTGGAACAGGCGCCTGCCTTCGGCGTCCTCGTCGGTCAGGGTCTGGCGGTTGTTGCCGCCGCGCAGTCCCGGTCCGATCTTTGCCATGTCCATCAGGCTGTCCCAGAGACGGTCGCCGTTGATCCTGAGATTTCCAGTGAGCGCCATGTGAGAGCCTTTCAATTATGCCAGGTTTTTCAGGACGTCGGCCAGCGTATCGAAGAGATGCTCGATCTGGCCCTTGGTGATGATCAGGGGTGGCGACAGCGCGATGATATCGCCCGTGGTGCGGATAAGGACACCCTTTTCATAGGCATCGAGGAATGCCTGGAAGGCGCGTTTCGTTGGTGCGCCTGATATGGGTTCCAGCTCGATGGCGCCGATCAGGCCGAGGTTGCGGATGTCGATGACATGCGGCAGGCCCTTCAGGGCATGCAAAGCATCGGCCCAGTAATCGGAAAGCTCCGCCGCACGGGTAAGCAGGCCCTCTTCCTCATAGGTATCCAGCGTCGCAAGCGCTGCCGCGCAGGCAATGGGGTGGCCGGAATAAGTGTAGCCATGAAAGAGCTCGATCATGTTTTCCGGGCCGGTCATGAACGCATCGTAGATCTGCTTGGATGCAAACACCGCGCCCATCGGGATCACGCCGCTGGTGATGCCCTTGGCGGTGGTGATGAGATCGGGAACCACGCCGAAATAATCCACGGCGAAGGGGGTGCCAAGACGACCGAAACCGGTGATGACTTCATCGAAGATCAGCAGGATATCGTTCTTCGTGCAAATCTCGCGCAGGCGCTGCAGGTACCCCTTCGGCGGGATGAGCACGCCGGTCGATCCGGCCACCGGTTCGACGATGACGGCGGCGATGTTGGAAGCATCGTGCAGGGCGATCACCTTTTCCAGGTCATCGGCAAATTCGACGCCATATTCGGGCTCGCCGCGCGTGAAGGCATTGCGCGCGAGATCGTGGGTATGGCGGATGTGGTCGACACCGCCGAGCGCGTTGCCGAATGTCTTGCGGTTGCCGGAAATGCCGCCGACTGAAATGCCGCCGAAACCGACGCCGTGATAGCCGCGCTCGCGGCCGATCAGCTTGGTCTTGGTGCCGTTGCCCTTGGCGCGGTGATAGGCGAGGGCGATCTTGAGCGCCGTGTCGACCGATTCCGAACCGGAATTGGTGAAGAAGACGTGATCGATGGGGGACGGCAGCATGGCCGCAAGCCGCGCCGCCAGCTCGAAGACCTTGGGATGGCCCATCTGGAAGGCGGGCGCGTAGTCGAGTTCGGCAACCTGCTTCTGTACCGCCTCAACGATTTTCGGGCGCGAATGACCGGCGTTGCAGCACCACAGACCGGCGGTTCCGTCGAGAATTTCGCGGCCGTCGGCGGACTTGAAATGCATGTCCTTGGCGCTGACCAGAAGACGGGGATTTTGCTTGAACTGCCTGTTTGCCGAAAACGGCATCCAGAACGCCTCGAGATTATTGGTGCCCAATCCCAATGCCGATTTCGACATGTGACGTACGCCTCCTGTTTGCGGACATTGCCGCTTGTTTTGTGTTCCCGAATGATTGAACCTGTGGTGCAATCAAAAACTTGACTAGTTGGTCAAAATGCAGGCTAGAAGAGCATAGGAAGCCGGTCAAGCGCTTTATGGGGAATAAAAGCGGTTCCGGGATGCGACGAAACGGCCCGTCGCGCCGGATAACAAAAAGGGATGAGTGGCATGGCGAGGGCAGCGAAGAAAAAGACGAGCGATGTGCCGGAAAAGACGACGCGCATCCAGGAAATCAATCGCCGTCTCATCCTCGATGCCGCTCTCGATGTTTTCTCCGCCTATGGCTTTCGCGGCACCACCATCGACCAGATTGCCGACAAGGCGGGGATGTCGAAGCCGAACCTGCTCTACTATTTTCCGCGCAAGCAGAACATCTATGTGACGCTGCTGGAAGAGACGCTGGCGGAATGGCTGGCGCCGCTGGCGGAAATCGATCCCGAGGGCGACCCGATCGAGCAGTTGCGCAAATACATAACCTTGAAAATCCGCATGTCGGAGAGCCATCCGGAGGCGTCGCGGTTGTTTGCCAACGAAGTATTGCACGGCGCTCCGGCTATCAGCGAGTTCCTGAGCAAGCATCTGAAGCCGCTGGTGGACGACAAGGCGGCGGTGATCCGCCGCTGGGTCGGCGAAGGCAAGCTCGCGCCGGTCGATCCCTATCACCTGATTTTCATGATCTGGGCGACCACGCAGCACTATGCGGATTTCGATGTGCAGGTCCGTGCCATCATGGGCAATCAGGTTGGCCGCCCCGGTTTCCGCGAGCAGACGGCGCAGGCGGTCCTGAGCATCATTCTCAATGGCATCCGCCCGCGCGGATGAGGGGATTGGTCCATTGCAGGTAGATTGTGCGTGGTTCGACAAGCTCACCATGAGGGAGGGTGTTGACTGCAAGGCCAATCGAAAATGCAGTGGATATAGCTCCCTGCCATCCACCTCCATCCCTCATGGTGAGCTTGTCGAACCACGCACGATGTTGATGCAAAACGCCTGCCTCACGCGAAATTGACAGACGCGGATTGTGCGTTGCACTATTGTCCTGCTGCGCCGCAATATCCGTTGCCGTGCCTGGCTTGCATCAAAGCCAGTTTCCCTGACATCCGGAGATCGCCCCGTGAAAATATCCGATGTTCGTTCCGCCTATGCCATGCCGCTCACCAACCCCTCCTATCCGCCGGGTCCCTACCGCTTCATCAACCGCGAATTTGTGGTCATCACCTATCGCACCGATCCGGAGGCACTGCGGGCGGTGGTGCCCGAGCCGCTCGAGATCGCCGAGCCCATTGTCAAGTTCGAGTTCATCCGCATGCCGGATTCAACCGGCTTTGGCGATTACACCGAATCCGGCCAGGTCATTCCGGTCCGCTTCAACGGCAAGGAGGGCGTCTACGTCCATTCCATGTATCTCGACGATGATGCGCCGATCGCCGGTGGGCGCGAAATCTGGGGCTTTCCCAAGAAACTCGCCAAGCCGAAAATCTCCCATGAGGGCGAAACCATCCTCGGCACGCTGCATTATGGCAGTGTGCTCTGCGCGACGGGCACCATGGGCTACAAGCACAAACCAGCCGATCATGCCGCCGTTCTGAAATCCATGCTGCTGCCGAATTATCTCATCAAGATCATTCCGCATGTGGATGGTACCGCGCGCATCTGCGAGCTGGTCGAATATCACCTGCAGGATATCGATCTGAAAGGCGCGTGGACGGCACCGGCGGCGCTCGAACTTCATGCGCATGTCATGGCCAATGTTGCGGGCCTGCCCGTTCTTGAAGTCTTGTCGGGAACGCATTTCATCGCCGATCTGACCCTCGGGCTCGGGGAAGTCGTGTACGATTACATGAAGGGGTAGCTGCCGGTTGCGGGCAGTCTGACAAAGAAAAAACCCGCCTTGACGGCGGGTTTTGAATGTTATTCGGCAGCGGCCTTGGCCATCGGATTGTTGGGATGGGTGGTCCAGTTGGCGTAGTCCGGCTGGATCGGCAGCTTGGTGCGCGGGTCGACCCCCGAGGTCATCGGCACCATGGTGATGCAGTTGTCGACAGGGCAGACGTTGACGCAGAGGTTGCAGCCGACGCATTCCTCGTCGATCACCTCGAAATGCCGGGCGCCGTCCACCATCGCCGTGATGGCCTGGTGCGACGTGTCCTCGCAGGCAATGTGGCAGCGGCCGCATTTGATGCACAGGTCCTGGTCGATCTGCGCCTTGGTGATGTAGTTGAGATTGAGGTACTGCCAGTCGGAGACGTTCGGCACGGCCATGCCGCGGAAGTCCTCGATGGAAGCGAAGCCGCGGGAGTCCATCCAGTCAGAGAGCCCGTCGATCATTTCCTGCACGACCTTGAAGCCATAGGTCATGGCCGCGGTGCACACCTGCACATTGCCGCAACCGAGCGCGATGAATTCCGCCGCATCGCGCCATGTCGTGATGCCGCCGATGCCGGAGATCGGCAGGCCACGCGTCTCCGCATCGCGGGCAATTTCCGCCACCATGTTGAGTGCAATGGGCTTGACCGCCGGGCCGCAATAACCGCCGTGCGATCCACGCCCGTCAATCGAAGGATTGGGCGCAAAGGTATCGAGATCGACCGACACGATGGAATTGATCGTGTTGATCAGCGACACGGCGTCGGTACCGCCGGATTTTGCCGCGCGCGCAGGTTTGCGGATATCGGTGATATTCGGCGTCAGTTTGGTGATGACAGGCATGCGCGTATATTGCTTGCACCAGCGCACCACCATCTCGATATATTCCGGCACCTGGCCGACAGCCGCGCCCATGCCGCGTTCGGACATGCCGTGCGGGCAGCCGAAATTGAGCTCGATGCCGTCTGAACCCGTCGCTTCCACCAGCGGCAGAATGGCTTTCCAGGCGTTCTCCTCGCAGGGCACCATGATGGAGGCGATCAGCGCCCGGTCCGGCCACTTCTTCTTCACCTCGGTCATTTCACGCAGGTTCACTTCCAGCGGACGGTCGGTGATGAGCTCGATATTGTTCAGGCCGAGCAAGCGCCGGTCCGGGCCGTGGATCGCGCCATAGCGCGGGCCGTTGACGTTGACGACGGGCGGGCCTTCTTCGCCCAGTGTCTTCCACACAACGCCGCCCCAGCCCGCCTTGAAGGCGCGCTCGACATTGTAGGCCTTGTCTGTCGGCGGTGCGGAGGCCAGCCAGAAGGGGTTGGGGGATTTGATGCCGAGGAAATTCGATGAAAGATCAGCCATGTCGATCTCCTTCAGCCAGCGATGTGGCTTGGATGGGTGGGGTGCTGCGCCGGTGCCGACGCGCCGTCCGGATTTTCCGCCATGACGGCTTCGACAAAGCCGCTGACTTTCTCCGGCTGCTGCGTCAACGCCCGGTGGATGGATTCAGCGGCAAGCTTGCCGTCCTGCACCGCGGCCACGGTCAGGTCCTGACCACCGGCAATGCAATCGCCGCCAGCCCATATGCCGGGGATCGAGGTGCGGCGGTCGTCATCGACGCTGATACGTCCCTTCGATAGGGCAAGCCCGGCTTCGGTGAGGATGCTCTCCGCCGGCGTCTGGCCGATGGCCTTGAAAATCTGGTCGCTGGCAAGGGTGATGCTTTCGCCGGTGACGGCAAGCCTGCCGTCGGCCATGGCGGTATAGTCCAGCGTGATGCCGCAGACTTCACCGGATGCGTTGCGGGTAAGCGCCCGCGGCTGCAACCAATGGCGGATGATCACTCCGGTTTTCAGCGCCAGTTCCTGTTCATAGGGGCTGGCGTTCATGCTTTCCGGCCCGCGCCGATAAGCGATGATGACGTTCTCGGCGCCCAGCAGCTTGGTCTGCACGGCCACGTCGATGGCAGTCATGCCGCCGCCGATGACGACAACGTCGCGCCCGACAGCGATCTGCGACAGGTCCTCGCTCTGGCGCAATACGGAGATGTAGTCGACGGCATCGATGCAACCGGCGGCATCCTCGCCTTCGAGGCCAAGCTCGTTCACACCCGGCAATCCCATGCCGAGGAAAACCGCATCAAAACCGGCTTTCAGCGCATCGATGCTGATGTCCCGGCCAAGCGCCTTGTCGTTCTCGATGGTGATCCCGCCGATTTCCAGAATGAAATCGAGTTCCTTCTGGGCAAAATTGTCGACACTCTTATAGGCGGCAATGCCATATTCATTGAGGCCGCCGGCTTTCGGCCTGGCTTCGAAAATCGTCACGTTGTGGCCGTGCTTGGCCAGACGGTGCGCCGCGGACAAGCCGGCCGGACCCGCGCCGACCACGGCAACGCTCTTGCCTGTCGGCTCGGCGCGCTTGAAGGGGTGCTGGCCCTTTTCCATCAGATGGTCAGTGGCGTAGCGCTGCAGAAGGCCGATTTTCACCGGCTTGCCCTCGGCGGTCTCACGCACGCAGGCCTGTTCGCACAGGGTTTCGGTCGGGCAGACGCGGGCACACATGCCGCCGAGAATGTTCTCCGCCAGAATCGTCTTGGCAGAACCGGTGGGATTGTCGGCGGCGATCTGGCGGATGAACAGCGGAATATCGATGCCCGTCGGGCAGGCATTCATGCAGGGCGCATCGTAGCAGAAGTAGCAGCGGTCGGATTCGACAAAGGCTTCATGCCGCGTCAATGCCGGGTGCAGATCGGAAAAAACATCGGTGTAGGCATCGGACTCTAACCGCCCGGCCCTCACATCACGGATTCCAGAATCGATCGATCCCATGAAATCGCCTCTCCATTTCTGAAACTGCAGCATCCCGTTCCCTTTGGGCGTGCCGCAATTTGGTGATGGGCCGGTTTGTCCGGCGCCTGTTGATGGAAAGAATGCCAGATTTTCACAAAAGGTCAAATTTTTTATCAAACGGTCAAGAAATATGAAATTGAATCATATTCGTTTCGTTTGCGCGGGTGGATATCCACGCAAATCTGGCAATCGCAGTGGGGAAAAGCTAGATCAGATCGTCCAGAACAAGGCTTGCGCCTTTTGCCCCGACCATCATGGCGGCGGCATTGGTATTGCCGGAAATGATATTGGGAAAGATCGAGCAGTCGATCACACGCAGCCCTTCGACGCCGTGCACCCGCAAACGGGGGTCGACCACCGATACCGCCGGGTCCGGCCCCATGCGGCAGGTCGAAACCGGGTGATAGACCGTGCCGCTGCGCCGGCGGAAATCGGCGATGAGATCCTCGTCGCTCCGGCAATGCGGACCGGGCAGCAATTCCTCGACGATCAGCTTCGACAGGGTTGGCGTCGCAGCGATTTTCCGCAGGAACTTCACCGCATCCAGCATCTCGGCAACATCATGCCCGGTCGAAAAAGCGTTCGGCGCGATGGTCGGTGCGTCGAGCGGATTGCCCGAGCGGATATGGATGGACCCGACGCTGGTCGGACGGCAATTGGACAGGCCGATGGAAAAGCCCGGCCAGGGATCGGGGGTCAGAATCGGGCGCTCGCCTTCCCTCGGCCGCACGGTCGAAAAGGCCTGAAAATACAGCTGCATGTTCGGGCGCGGGCGCGACGGATCGGTACGAAAGAAGCCACCGCCCTGATTCATGCTGATCGACAGGGGCCCCGTCCGCAGCAGCAGATATTCGATGCCGACGCGCAGTTTTCCCCACCATGGGCGCAGCACCTGGTTGAGCGAGGCCACGTTGGCCCTGTAGGTGTAATTGATGCCGAGATGGTCCTGCAGGTTTTCCCCAACCTGGCTGTTGGCGTGCACAAGCGGAATGCCGAATTGCGCCAGGCGCGCCGCGTCACCAATGCCCGAAAGTTCGAGCAGTTGCGGTGTATTGACGGAGCCGCCGCACAGGATCACTTCGCGCCCGGCCCTGACCGTCTCGGTCCGGCCGTTGCGGGTGAACACAACACCGGTAGCCCGTTTGCCCTCAAAGACAATCCGCTGCACCATCGCGCCGGTCAGAACCGTGACATTGGGGCGTTTCATCGCCGGGCGCAGAAAAGCCCTGGCGGCGGACATGCGCCGCCCGCCTTTCGTGGTCAGCTGAAATGGCCCAGTGCCTTCCTGCGTGGCGCCATTGAAATCGGGGTTGTAGTGCAGCCCGGCCTCCTGCGCGCCCTTCAGAATCTGATTGGCCAGCGGATGAAACAGATGCGAACAATCGGTGACATGCAGTGGTCCGCCGCGGCCAAGGCTTTTCGCGGGGCCGTCATGGTCTTCCAGTGCCTGAAACACCGGCAGTACATCGTCATAGCCCCAGCCGGGATTGCCGCGCGCGCGCCATTCGTCGAAATCCTCCTTCGCGCCGCGGATATAGACCATGGCATTGATCGAACTCGACCCACCCAGCACCTTGCCGCGCGGCCAGTAATCCGCATTGCCGCCAAGCCCCGGATCGGCTTCGGCCTTGTACATCCAGTTGACGGATTTGTCGTAGAAGGTCTTGCCGTAACCGAGCGGCATCTGCACGAAGAACCGCCGGTCCGTCCCGCCCGCTTCCAGCACAAGAACCGTGTGGCGTCCGCTGGCGGACAAGCGCTCGGCGACAACCGATCCGGCAGAGCCTGATCCGACAATGATGAAATCAAACGCGCGCATGAATTCCAGCCTGAACACAATCTATTTATCCAGGCAGGATATCCGGCTTCATCGGTGCAAACCCAAACGTCATTCCGCCATGGCTTATGGAAAATGCGACAGGCCTGTCGAATTGTCCGGCGTGTCAGGTGCCGGCAGCGGCCTGATTGAGATTCTCGAAAAACTGGGTGGCGAGTTTCTTGGCGGAGGACGATATAAGGCGGCTGCCGAGTTGGGCGATCTTGCCGCCGACGTCGGCATTGACCGTGTAGGTGAGCACGGTTTCGCCGCCTTCCTCGGTCAGGGTGACATCGGCGCCACCCTTGGCAAAACCGGCAATGCCACCCTTGCCCTCGCCCGTGATCGTGTAGGACAGTGGAGGATTGAGATTGCTCAACTCGACCTTGCCGTTGAAGCGCGCCTTGACGGGGCCGAGTTTGACGCCGACCGTGGCTTCCAGTTCCGTATCGGAAATCCGCTCGAGGCTTTCGCAGCCGGGGATGCAGGCTTTCAACACCGCCGTGTCGTTCAATGCCTTCCAGACTGCTTCGCGGGGCGCTGCAATGCGTTCTTCGCCGGTCATATCCATGTTTCAATGCCTCCCTGGAAGAAGAAAGCTAAGATAGACGACTTCATCTGTCCACGATTTATAAAAATTCGTTCTTCCTGCCACTGTATTAAATCCTGTCACAAAACATCATGATACTGGTGATGAAGATGCTGGACCGGACAGGAGCGGTGTAATAACAGGATTAAGACTTTGTGATTCCGCAGGGATGACGGCCACAAAGTACTGACCCAACTATTCTTCTACTTCATTCATCTCATCAAGGGAGACTGCACATGAAATTGAAAATGGTCGCCGGCATTTCGCTGCTGGCTGTCGCTCTCGTCGGCTGTTCCAAAGCCCCCACCTGCACCCAGGAAGAGCTGACCAAAAAGGCCGGCGAAATCACCGCTGCCGTTCAGCAGGTCATTACCAAGGATCCGTCCAAGGCTCAGGGAATCGTTGCCAAGATGCAGGAACTGGCTACCAAATATCAGGGCCAGACCGATCTGAAGGACGCCTGCAAGGCGTATGACGACGTTCTGACAGCCATCAAGGGCTCGTAAACTTTCGCGCCGCAGTTCCGCCCGGATTTGCGGCGCAGATTACCTGATGTAAAATCGGAAGAGATTCTGCTTTAAATCGATTGAAACAAAATGATTCCGGTGGCAGGTTCCACTCTGTCAGGATCAAGGCGTGACTTCAGGAGAGAGAAATGGCGACAGTGAAAGCGAACGACCTGCGTAGCTCCGTTCAGGCATTGAAAGCACACTTCAAAAGCGGCGCGCCGAAAAACATGCGCGCGACCTTCATGGAAGATCCCAAACGCTTCTCCCGTTATTCCCTCAGTCTCGACGATCTTCTCCTCGACTGGTCGAAGTGCCTGGTCAATGACGAGACGCTTTCCCTCCTTGCTGATCTGGCAAAAGTTGCCCATGTCGAAGCCCGGCGCGATGCGATGTTTGCCGGCGAACCAATCAACAATACTGAAGGCCGCGCCGTGCTCCACGTGGCGCTGCGCAATCGTTCCAACAAGCCGATCAAGGTTGATGGCGCCGACGTCATGCCCGGCGTCAACGATGTGCTGAAGCGCATGGGCGCCTATGCGGATGGCCTGCGCTCCGGTGCCATCAAGGGTTCGAAGAACAAGCCGATCACCGATGTGGTCAATATCGGCATTGGCGGCTCCGATCTCGGACCGGCCATGGCAACGCTCGCCCTGTCACCCTATCATGACGGGCCGAAGACCCATTTCGTCTCCAACGTCGATGGGGCACATATCGCCGATACCTTGAAAGACCTCGATCCGGCGACGACGCTGATCATCATCGCGTCGAAAACCTTCACCACCATCGAGACCATGACCAATGCCCGCGCCGCGCGCACATGGATCGCCGATGCGCTGGGTGAAAAGGCTGTCGGCAAGCACTTTGCCGCCGTTTCCACGGCGCTCGACAAGGTCGACGCCTTCGGGATTCCGGAAGATCGTATCTTCGGCTTTTGGGACTGGGTAGGCGGCCGCTATTCCATCTGGTCGGCCATCGGTCTGCCATTGATGATTGCGATCGGGCCCGAGAATTTTGGCCGGTTTCTCGATGGCGCCCATGCGATGGACGAACATTTCCGCAAGGCGGCGCTTTCCAAGAACCTGCCGATGATGCTGGGTCTGGTCGGCTACTGGCATCGCGCCATCTCCGGTTACACCAGCCGCGCCGTGATTCCATATGATCAGCGGCTGGCCCGCCTGCCGGCCTACCTGCAGCAGCTCGACATGGAATCGAACGGCAAGGGCGTCACCGTCGACGGCAAGCCGGTTTCCGGTCCGACCGGCCCGGTGGTCTGGGGTGAACCCGGCACCAATGGTCAGCATGCCTTCTTCCAGCTCCTGCATCAGGGAACCGATACGATCCCGCTTGAATTCATCGTCGCGGCGAAGGGCCACGAGCCGCATCTCGATAATCAGCATGAGATGCTGCTGGCCAATTGTCTGGCCCAGTCGGAAGCCCTGATGAAGGGCCGCACGCTGGAAGAAGCCAAGGCGCAGCTCGCGGCAAAGAACCTGGCGAAATCCGAGGTGAACCGCATTGCGCCGCACCGTGTTTTCAAAGGCAACCGGCCATCGATCACCATCGTCTATGACAAACTCGATCCCTTCTCCTTGGGCCGCCTGATCGCGCTTTACGAGCATCGCGTTTTCGTCGAGGCTCAGCTTTTCGGCATCAATGCCTTCGATCAATGGGGTGTCGAGCTCGGCAAGGAACTGGCGACCGAGCTTCTGCCGATCGTCTCCGGAGAGGCAAAACCAACGGACAAGGACGCATCCACGCAAGGTCTTGTCGCGCACTTGAGGAAGCGTCGCGGCAAATAGGCTATAGTGGCCCGATAACAAACAGAATGGGTATCCGGCCTCTGCTCCAGGGCCGGAAGTAAGGAACTGGAAAAGCATTGATGAAGACGGAAACGATCCAGCTGGCCGGCGATGTGCCGGGCAATCATATCGAACTGCGTGTGCTGCGTTTTGCCGGCAAGGATGAAAAGGCGGCCAGCGCCTATCTGCAATCGTCGCTCCATGGTTCGGAACTGCCCGGACAGGCGGCGCTGCATTTCCTCATCCCCATGCTGGAAAAGGCCGGCAGGGAAGGCCGCATCGCCGGTAACATTACCGTTGTCCCGCAGGCCAATCCGGTCGGCTCCGCTCAATGGTTGTCGCACCAGCATCTCGGCCGCTTCGAATTCTTCTCCAGCGGCAATTTCAACCGTTCTTTCCCTTTGCTCGATACGTTCGATACATCGGGCCTGGTTCCGATCGATGGTCCGAAATCCCTGGCTGAACGGCTGAAGGCGCAATTGCTGCGTCTCGCTTTGCCGCACGACATCGTGCTCGATCTGCACTGCGATGACGAGAGCGAAAACTACCTCTACATCCATCAGGCATTCCTGCCGGAGATGTACGATCTGGCCGCGGCGCTTGGGTCAACGGCGATCCTGTCCTGGAACAGCACCGCCGATGCGGCCTTTGAGGAGGCCTGTGCCCATCCGGTATTGCAGCTGCCGGAAGGCAAGCGTGACGTGAAGCGGCGCGCTGTTACGACAGTCGAGTTCCGCGGATTGAACGATGTCGATATTGCAACAGGCAAGGCGGATGCGGAAGGCCTGTACCGGTTCCTGGTGCATCGCGGTGTGATCACCGATCCCGCCGTCACGCTGACGGTTGATTTCAAGGGCCCGGTTACACCACTCGAAAATGTCGAAATGGTGCGTGCGCCGCAGGGCGGCATGATCCTGTTCCATGTGAACATTGGCGACGAGGTCGCGGCAGGCGCAAAACTCGTCACGGTGGTGACCGTTCCCGGCGATCCCTCCGGCGATATCACGCTGACGGCGCCGCAGGCGGGCCGTATTCTCACGCGGCGCAGCCATCGTTACACCCGCCGGGGCGACGACCTTCTCAAGCTCCTGGGTTCCAAGCGCTCCGAACAGGCGCGGCCGGGCTCGCTGGAAGCATGATGCCCCGCACGCATCCTTCGGAAATCCGTGCCATCCTGTTTGACAAGGATGGCACGCTGGTGGATTTCAACCGGACGTGGTTCGGCATCACCATGGAACTGGCGCACAAGGCGGCAGATGGCGATGTGGATCGCGCCCGCGCGCTTGTCGAAGCGGGCGGCTATGACTGGGAGATGGAACGGTTCCGCGGCGGCTCGGTTGTCGCCGCCGGAACGATCAACGACATTGTCGATCTCTGGCATCCGGAACTGACGCTGGAGGAAAAGCGCGAGCGCATCCGCAGCTACGATGATTATACGGTGCGCGAAGGGTCGCGCCGGGCCGTGGGCATCGACGGATTGCGCGAAACGCTGGAGCGGCTGGCCGCGCAGGGGTTCATCCTTGGGATCGCCACCAATGATTCGGAGGCCGGTGCGCGGGCAACCGCCGAGGCTTTGGGATTGACCGCATTGTTTTCAGTGATCATCGGTTATGATTCCGTCGCACGGGCAAAACCCCACGCCGACCAGCTGGAGCTGTTTGCGGCCAAGACCGGCATTCCGGCCAGCGCCATCGCCATGGTCGGCGATAACGGTCACGATCTGGAAATGGCCCATGCGGCCGGTGCCGGATTGGCTGTCGGCGTTCTCTCGGGCAATAGCACGCTGGATGATCTGGCATCGCTGAGCGACGCCATTCTGGGCTCGATTGCCGATCTGCCGGACTTTCTGGCGGGACGCGCGAAAGCTTTGCGGACTTGATGGAGGCAACACCTCTCGCTATAGAAATCCGGTGGGCACCGTCTCATGATCTGATCGACAAAAGCAGCAGCTCCAACCGGCACCGTCCGGGAAAGCCTGCCTGAGCTTTCAAGCCATGAGGTTGTGACATGAACGATAGTCCCGCCCGCTCCATCCATTTCGGACGAATCGCAGCCATGCTGCCGGTTGCGGATATTCAGCGCGCCCATGATTTCTACACGGGCGTTCTCGGCTTTTCCAGAACCTTCCAGAATGGTGATCCCGTCGGGTTCATGATTTTGAAACGTGACAATGCCGAACTGCACCTGACATTGCAGAAAGGCCACAAGGCAGCGCCCTTCAATGTCATCCATATGATGGTGGACAATGTCGATGCCCTGCATGCGATCTGCCGGGCACAAGGTCTGCGCATCATCAAGGGTTTGAAGGACAAGGAGTATGGCCTCAGGGCCTTCGTCTTCGAGGATTTCGACGGCAACCGCATTGATGTCGGCCAGCCGCTTTAATCTCCGGCTGCCCTGTCCTTCCCCGTGAAGGACAGGGATGCGCGCCCGCTTGACCGGCTTCGTGCCATGGGTAATGTCAGCGGCAGGGATGTCCGCAATCTGGCGCCAAGGGGGGTGATCATGACCGCAACAACGCTTCTTGCTTTTGCTCTCGTCGCTTTCGTCGGCATAGCCACGCCGGGGCCGACGGTTCTTCTGGCTTTGACCAATGGCTCGCGCTTCGGCGTCCGCCGCGCCCTGGCGGGGATGGCGGGTGCGGTCATTTCCGATTTCGTCCTGATCGGTTCCGTTGCCCTTGGCCTTGGCGCCTTGCTTGCGGCCTCGGAGTTCTGGTTCTCGGTGGTCAAATGGCTCGGTGCCGGTTATCTCGCCTTTCTCGGCCTCATGCTTCTGCGCTCGAAGGGAACGCTTGACCTGTCGCTGCGCCCCGCCACGCACGAACCGCCGGCAACCACCCGTGCCATCTTTCTCAAGAGCTTCCTTGTTGCAGTGACCAACCCCAAGGGCTACCTGTTCTTTTCGGCCTTCCTGCCGCAATTCATCGCGCCCGATATGCCGCAAATCCCGCAATATGCGGTGCTGGCGGTGATTTTCGCCACGCTCGATTTTGCAATCATGTTCGGTTATGCCCTGCTCGGTTCGCAGGCGGTCCGTGTCCTGAAGAAATCCGGCGCGCTGTGGCTCGATCGCATCTGCGGCGGCGCATTGCTGGCGCTTGCCGGTTCGCTTGCGTTCTACCGGCGCGCAAACGCCTGAAAAGAAGAAAACCGCCCCGGGGGCGGCTTTCTCGATATCAGCCGCGCAACTCGCGCCGCAGGATTTTGCCGACATTGCTTTTCGGCAGCTCGTCGCGGAATTCGACCGTCCGGGGACGCTTGTAGTTGGTCAGCCGCTCGGCGCAGAATGCCTTGACCGCCTCTTCCGTGAGCAGGGGATCCTTGCGCACGATGAAGAGCTTTACCACTTCGCCGGAGTGCTCGTTGGGAACGCCGATTGCCGCCGCCTCGCGCACACCAGGGTGTTCCATGGCGACTTCTTCGATCTCGTTGGGATAGACATTGAAGCCGGACACCAGGATCATGTCCTTCTTGCGGTCGACGATCTTGGTGTAGCCGCGCTCGTCCATGTAGCCCATGTCGCCGGAGCGGAAGAAGCCGTCCGCTGTCATGACCTTGGCTGTCTCGTCCGGACGGTTCCAGTATCCGGCCATGACCTGCGGCCCGCGAATGCAGATTTCGCCGACTTCCAGCAATGGCAGTTCCTTGCCGTCATCATCGCGGATGGAGAAGTCGGTCGATGGCAGCGGCGTGCCGATCGTGCCGGAGAATTCCGTGGCATCCAGGCGGTTGGCCGAAGCGACCGGCGACGTCTCGGAGAGGCCGAACCCTTCGGTGATCAGGCCGCGCGTCACCTCGAACCAGCGATCGGCGACCGGTCTTTGCACGGCCATGCCGCCACCCAGTGTCAGGATCAGGTTACGGAAGTCGAGTTTGCGGAAATCCTCGTTGTTGAGCAGTCCGTTGAAAAGCGTGTTGAGACCCGGGAAGACGTGGATCGGCACTTTCTGCAATTCCTTGACGAAGGCAGGAATGTCGCGCGGATTGGGGATCAGCACATTGTTGCCGCCGAGTTCCATGCTGATCATCGCATTCACGGTGAGGCCGAAAATATGATAGAGCGGCAAGGCGCAGATGAACGTCAGATTGTCCGGACGGCCCTTCTTGCGGAAGCCGACCTCGACCCACAGGCGCATCTGCGTGACATTGGCCACGATGTTGCTGTGCATCAGCACGGCGCCCTTGGAAACGCCCGTGGTACCGCCGGTATATTGCAGGAAGGCGATATCGTCCCGCTTGACCTCGACCGGCTTCAGCGTGAGCGCCGCCCCTTGCGCCAGCGCTGTTTTGAACGGTGTATGACCGGGCAGGGACCAGGCCGGCACCATTTTCTTGACGCGGCGCACGACCAGATTGACGATATGGCCCTTGAGACCCAGCATGTCGCCCATGGTCGCGACGACAACATGTTTGACCGGCGTCGCCGTCAGGACCTTTTGCAGCGTCGTGGCGAAGTTTTCCAGAATGATGATCGCTTTCGCACCGCTGTCCTTGAGCTGATGTTCGAGCTCGCGCGGCGTGTAGAGCGGATTGATATTGACCACCGTCAGGCCCGCCCGCAGAATCGCAGCGATGGCCACAGGATATTGCAGGATGTTCGGCATCATCACCGCGACCCGGTCGCCCTTGACCAGCCCGCGTGACTGGAGCCATGCCGCGAATGCCTGTGACTTGCGATCCATTTCCGCATAGGTCATCACCTTGCCCATGCAGGTAAAGGCCGGCCGGTTGGCATATTTCTTGTAGGCGGTGGCAAAAAGCGCGTTGATATTCTCGTAGGGCAGCGGTCCGATCTCGGCGGGAACGCCTTCCGGATAGGATTTGACCCACAGTTTCGGTTCGGGCATTTGGGCGAGGGACGCCGCCTTTGCCGATGCTGCCTCGGCGGCTGGCGCCGCAGTTTTGGCTTTGGCTGCGGGCTTCTTTGCCGCGGGTGTCTTGGCTTCGCTCGCAACCGGCGCTGCGGTTTTCGCGGCAGGTTTTGTTGCCGTCCTTGCAGCCTTGGTAGCCGTCTTTACCGCAGCGGGTTTTGCCGCACCGGCGGTTTTCGTTGTCTTGACCTCACCGGCTGGTTTGTTCGCGGCGGCTTTGGCAGTCGTGGCGGCGGGTTTCGCCGGTTTGGCTGGCGCTGCCTTTGCAGTGGCGCGCTTGGCTGTCACGGATGTTTTTACCGGCGTTGTCTGTTTTGCCACATTAACCTCCCCTGATGGTTTCCTTGTAGCGGGCCCACGGTCCTCCAACCCTAAACATGCTACTCAACAATTCTATCTATGGCGATAGGCGGTGCGCTTGCAAGTATTACATTGACGTAAACGTAAAATTGATTGTCGCGGAATTGTCGTGCTTTGCCGCCAATTCACCCAATCGGCACGATCTGGGCGCAAAGTTGCCAAGGTTCGCCTCGACAAAGCACCGGCCTTTCCTTCATCCTGCACTGACAATCAAAATGGATTCGCCGTGGAAACAATCACCATCGTCTTGCTGATGCTTCTGGCCGTTGTGGTCAGTGACTCCATCGTGCGCGTGCTGCCTCTGGCCGTACCGCTGCCGCTGGTGCAGATCGGGCTTGGCGCTGCGATTGCCTCGGTCACCAGCATCCGCGTGCAGCTCGATCCCAACATTTTCTTCCTGCTGTTTCTGCCGCCGCTGTTGTTTCTCGATGGCTGGCGCATCCCCAAGGAGGGTCTCTTCCGGGACAAGGGCATCATTCTGGAGATGGCGCTCGGCCTTGTCATCTTCACGGTGATCGGTGTCGGCTTCTTCGTGCACTGGATGATCCCTTCCGTCCCCCTGCCGGTGGCCTTCGCGCTGGCGGCCATCGTCTCGCCGACCGATCCGATCGCCGTTTCCGCCATTGCGGCGCGCGTGCCGATTCCCTCGCGCATGATGCATATTCTCGAAGGGGAATCCCTGCTCAACGATGCGTCCGGCCTCGTCTGCATGCGTTTTGCCGTGGCCGCGATGCTGACCGGCAGCTTCTCGATCACCGAGGCGTTCTTTACGTTCCTCTGGCTCGCTTTTGCGGGGATTGCCATCGGTATCGGCGTGACCATTGGCGTCACGCGCGGCAAGGCATTCCTCGCCCGCAAGCTCGGCGAGGAGAGCGGCTCGCAGATTCTCATCAGCCTGCTCATCCCCTTCGGCGCGTACCTGCTGGCCGAACATGTGCATGCCTCGGGCATCCTTGCCGCCGTTGCCGCCGGTATCACCATGAGCTACGCCGAGAATACGGCCCAGTCCATGGCGCTGACCCGCGTGCGCCGCACGGCGGTGTGGGATACGGCGCAGTTCGCCGCCAATGGCGCCATCTTCGTTCTGCTCGGCGAACAGCTGCCCGGCATTTTCTCCGGTGCCGTCGAGAATGTGCAGCACGGCGAGACCAGCCCCTGGTGGCTGCTGGTCTATGTTGTGGTCATTTATGCCGCTCTGGCTGCCCTGCGCTTTCTCTGGGTCTGGGTGTCGTGGCGCGTGACCATGGCGCAGCGCCGCAGGCAGGGTGAGGCCGTGGTCAAGCCAAGCTGGCAGCTGATTGCCGCCATGTCGTTTGCCGGCGTTCGCGGTGCCATCACCCTTGCGGGTATCCTGACACTGCCGCTGTTCCTTTACGACGGCTCGCTGTTTCCGGCCCGCGATCTCGTCATTTTCCTCGCCACTGGTGTGATCATCCTGTCGCTGGTCATGGCCAGCGTCAGCCTGCCGCGTCTGCTGCGCAACATCGACCTGCCCATCGAGGATTCAAACCAGCGCGAAGAGGATTATGCCCGTATCGCTGCCGCGGAAGCCGCAATCATGGCGATCGAGCGGGCCCAGCACAGCCTGGCATCGGGCCGCGCCGACGCCGATATCTATACGGATGTCGCCAACCACATCATGGAGCTCTACCGCAAGCGTATTGACGGGCGCATGCAGCTCGGGGAAGAGCGCGAAGAGGTTGCGCGGAGCGAGGAGATCGAGAAGCTGCTGCGCATCACCGCGCTCCGGGCGGAACGGCAGGAAATTCACCGCCTGGTTCGGGCAAGGCGGCTTGAAAGCAGCATTGCCACGAAAATGGTGCGGGATATCGACCTACTGGAAGCCCGCTTCCAGTAGGTATCCATTGAACCCTGATCAGTTCCAGTCGTCGGGAATCTGGCGCACGGCACCCCGGGCAGCACTGGTTGCCATCGCGCCATAGGCGCGCAGAGCCGTGGTGATCTTGCGCTTGCGCTTTTCCTCCGGCTTCCACGCAGCGGTGCCCTTGGCTTCCATTTTTGCGCGGCGTTCGGCCAGGACGGCATCGTCGACGGCCAGATGAATCCCGCGGTTCGGAATGTCGATATCGATGATATCGCCGTCCTCAACCAAGCCGATCAGGCCGCCTTCCGCCGCTTCCGGTGAAACGTGGCCGATGGAAAGGCCGGATGAACCGCCGGAGAACCGGCCATCGGTGATCAGCGCGCAGGCCTTGCCGAGACCCTTCGATTTCAGGTAGCTGGTCGGATAGAGCATTTCCTGCATGCCCGGTCCGCCGCGCGGGCCTTCGTAGCGGATCAGCACGATATCGCCCGGTTTGATGCCGCCGTTGAGAATGCCGAGAACAGCGCTGTCCTGGCTTTCGAAAATGCGGGCGGGACCGGAGAACTTCAGGATCGAATCGTCAACACCGGCGGTTTTGACGATGCAGCCGTCTTCCGCCAGATTGCCGTAGAGCACGGCCAGACCGCCATCCCTGGAATAGGCGTGTTCAAGATTGCGGATAACACCCTTTTCGCGGTCAAGATCGACATCGGCAAAACGGCGCTCCTGGCTGAAGGCTACCTGTGTCGGGACGCCGCCCGGTGCCGCCTTGAAGAAATCATGCACGGACGGGTTTTTGCTGCGCACCACATCCCAGCGGTCAAGAGCAGCGCCGAGATTGGCGGCATGCACGGAATAGACGGATGTATCGAGCAAACCGGCACGGTCGAGTTCGCCGAGAATACCCATGACACCGCCGGCGTGGTGCACGTCTTCCATGTGCACATTGGCAACGGCAGGCGCCACCTTGCACAGGACGGGAACGCGGCGGGACAGGCGGTCGATATCGCTCATGGTGAAGTCGACTTCGCCTTCATGCGCAGCGGCCAGCAGATGCAGCACGGTGTTTGTCGAGCCGCCCATGGCGATGTCGAGGGTCATGGCATTTTCAAAGGCGGCAAACGAAGCGATGGAGCGCGGCAGAACCGTTTCATCGTCCTGTTCGTAATAGCGGCGGGCGAGATCGACCACGAGATGGCCGGCCTCGACAAAGAGGCGGCGGCGGTCCGCATGGGTGGCGAGCGTCGAGCCATTGCCCGGCAGGGAAAGGCCGAGTGCCTCGGTCAGGCAGTTCATGGAATTGGCGGTGAACATGCCGGAGCACGAGCCGCAGGTCGGGCAGGCCGAACGCTCGATGGCCTTCACTTCCTCGTCGGAAATGCGGTCGTCGGCGGCCGCAACCATGGCATCGACCAGATCGAGCTTCTTTTCCTTGTCTTCCCAGACGACTTTGCCCGCTTCCATCGGTCCGCCGGAGACAAAAACGACGGGGATGTTGAGGCGCAGCGCTGCCATCAGCATGCCGGGCGTGATCTTGTCGCAGTTGGAAATGCAGACCATGGCATCCGCACAGTGGGCGTTGACCATGTATTCGACGCTGTCGGCGATGATTTCACGCGACGGCAGGGAATAAAGCATGCCGTCGTGACCCATGGCGATGCCGTCGTCGACGGCAATCGTGTTGAATTCCTTGGCGACGCCGCCGGCGCTTTCGATTTCGCGCGCCACGAGCTGGCCGAGATCTTTCAGGTGGACGTGGCCGGGCACGAACTGGGTGAACGAGTTCACCACGGCGATGATCGGCTTGCCGAAATCCTCGTCTTTCATGCCGGTCGCGCGCCAGAGCCCGCGAGCTCCTGCCATGTTGCGGCCATGTGTGGTTGTGCGTGAACGATAAGGAGGCATTGTCGAAAATCCTGCTGATGACGGGCGAGGGAGCATCTCTTACAGAAAAAGAGTTCCCATGGCAAAAGAATGGAATTTTATTGCCTTGAAGGGGCGTGTTTCATTGCATTGATTACATAAGGCAGATGCCGGGCGCATGAAACGGGACGTAATGTCTCGCCCCGCCGAGCGCCTGTCAGAACGCGGTGAAGGTCAGCGTTGTCAGCGATCGCGCAATGCCTGATATATCGAGCACGTTGGTGTTGATGAATTTGCCGATATCCTGATCTTCCGGAATGTAGATCTTGGCCAGAAGGTCGAACTCGCCGCTGGTCGAATAGAGCTCCGAGACGATTTCACGCTCGAACAGGGTTTTTGCAACTTCGTACGTCTTGCCGGGCGCGCATTGCAGTTGCAGAAAGACAGGCTTCATAAATTCCTCCGGAAGGCTGGGCGATTTTCAGTCAGCATAATTGCTGCGACGCTTCTTAGCCAGTTGTTCTCGTCTCGCAACTGCGATATATATCCCGCGTTCGCACAGGCTATCTGGGAGAGACCGGTAAAACCGGCGCCGATGGAGCAACCGCCCCGGAAACTCTCAGGCAAAAGGACCAGAATAGTCTAGAACATCTGGAGAGAGGCATGGCTTGAAAAGCCGTACCCACCGAAGGAGAAAGCCCTGCCCGGTTGCATGACCGGAAAAAGGCGCCGACGACACGGATGACAAACATCCGGCGGGCGCTCAAAGGGCCAAGCTCTCAGGTTCCGTGACAGATGGGGTTTCGTGCCGTTGTCAACGGCGAAACTGAAACCATGTGTTGCCTGAGGACCGTTTTATCATGACCCATATCGCCATTATCGGCGCCGGTATCACCGGCGTGACGACTGCCTATGCGCTTGCCCGCCAGGGCTATTCCGTCACCGTGTTCGACCGCAACCGCTACGCGGCCATGGAAACATCCTTCGCCAATGGCGGTCAGCTTTCCGCGTCCAATGCGGAGGTGTGGAACAGCTGGTCCACGGTGCTCAAAGGCATGAAGTGGATGCTGCGCAAGGATGCGCCGCTGCTGATGAACCCGAAACCCTCCTGGCACAAATATTCCTGGATGGCGGAATTCGTCATGAACATCCCGCACTACGAAGAAAATACCATCGCCACCACCAGGCTCGCCATTGAAGCGCGCAAGCGCATGTTCGAAATCGCTGCGGATGAAAAGATCGATTTCGACCTGGAAAAGCGCGGGATCCTGCACATTTACCGCTCGAAATACGGTTATGACCACGCCGTCAAGGTCAACAGGCTGCTGGAAGCCGGCGGTCTTGACCGGCGGGCCGTCACCAATGAAGAAATCCGCAGCATCGAACCGGCCTTGAACGGTTCCTTCTATGGCGGGTTCTTCACGCCATCCGATTCGACCGGCGATATCCACAAGTTCACCCGCGGCCTTGCCGCTGCCGCCATCCGCCATGGCGTGCGCTTCATTGGCGATGCCGACGTTGCCGAACTGAAGCACGGCGCCGACGGCGTGGTGGTTGCATGGAACAGGGCATCCGTTGCCGATGCCGGGACGGAGACGGAGCGTTTTGACGCCATCGTCATCTGCGCCGGTATTGCCAGCCGCAAATTTGCCGCCCAGCTCGGCGACCGCGTCAACATCTATCCGGTCAAGGGCTACTCGATCACCGTCAATCTGGATGATGCCGGGAGCCAGCAGTCAGCCCCATGGGTGAGCCTGCTCGACGATGATGCAAAGATCGTCACAAGCCGTCTTGGGGCGGGGCGCCTGCGCGTGGCCGGTACGGCCGAATACAATGGCGAAAACCGCGACATTCGCCACGACCGGGTCAAGCCGCTGGTCGACTGGAGCCGCGACCTGTTCCCGGGCATGGACACGTCCAACGTGGTGCCGTGGGCCGGCCTGCGCCCGATGATGCCGAACATGCTGCCGCGCGTCGGTGCAGGCAGGCGGCCCGGTGTGTTCTACAACACCGGCCATGGTCATCTCGGCTGGACACTGTCTGCCGCCACGGCTGAAATCGTCGCCGGGCACATCAGCGCTGCCATGCCCGTCGATGCCAGCCCGCAGGGCGGCTGGCTCGCCGCCGCAGAATAAAACCGGCTTGCACGCAAAGGAGCGCCGGTTGCCTCAGGTGCCCTTTTTATGGTGTTCGACCAGGTAGCGGGTGGCAAGCGCGATGTGCCGTGGAATGGGCTTATCCCTACGGAAATCGGCAATCAGGCGGCGTGAGACTTCAAGCGCCGCCGCCATGCCATCGAGGCTCATGCCAAGCTCATCCATGGCAGTTCTGAATTCCTGATTGTCGAATGTGACCGGGGGGAGGCGCGCAATCCACGCCGCTGAAAAATCCAGCTCATCCGTCCATTCGATCGCCTCGCCATATTCACTGACGCGCACGGTCCTGAACAGGCCGTCATTTTCCCGCAGTGGTATGTAGACACGGCGACTGGCAAAGGCGGGAGCAAGATCCACGATCTTCGTTTCACCCGAGCGCCATGTGACGGCAACCTTACGCCCATCCAGCGGAACAACGTCTCTGATGCGGGGTAGCGGCAACCCGACATTGATGATGTCATCGTTCTCTAAGTCTGTCCCACTCACGTTCGAGCCTTTCCTTGTTCTGCGAAGCTCACTGCAATGCCGTTTGACGAATGCTCGACGGTACCCAGCCGCCAATGGTGGACAATCTGAAATCCTGATGAGCGCTTGATAATCCGGGGTCACAACGTGGAAATGCGGCGGGTTATGATCGTCAGCAAACATCCGGATGAGTATTTTTCCAATTCTGGCAATGGTTGGCATTTCTAAAATGGCCTTCGATAAAATAGTGCACTATACGCACTTTGTCAATAAATAGTGCGCAGCGTGCACTTTAATGGTTGCGGCACTTGAAAACGTAAATGTGTCATTCAATGATGCGGGTGGAAATGGGTTTGGCTTCAGGCAAACTATTGCACGCGCCACATAAAAAGTGATTGGCGTTTAAATGCGCTTGTATCGCGGTTTTGTGGCGATATGGCCACTAATGCCGGGTTGCATGGCCGATCAGGTGCCATTGCGGGTTGGCCAGCTTTTCCCGGCATGTTATCGTTTTCTTAAGCTCGAAGGGCGAATTTTATCAATTGCAGGCAGCGTGCGCACGGTCCCTGCAGTGTATCCTTGTGTTTATTGATGTGTAGGGAATTTGCTGGTTGATGGACTTGAAGCGCCCACAGGCCAGTTGTTTCGGTGCCGCATTGCTGGCCCTTACGGCCCTTGTCTCGCCTGCCCAGGCCTTTGATCTTTTCGGCGTTCATCTCTGGGGTGCCAAGAAGGAGGACGATGCGGATTCGGTCATCGCCGACCCGCAGAGATACACGGTTGAAACCGCTGCTTCGACAAGCGATGAAACCAAAGCGCTCGTGGAGGGCGCGTCGAGCCTGTTTGCCGACAAGGACAAGCCTGCGTCCGGTGCGGCGGGACTGCTCGCCAAGGCGCGCGGAGACTACCGCCGCATACTTGGCGCGCTCTATGCGGACGGCCGCTATGGCGGCACCATCAGCATTCAGGTCGACGGCAAGGAGGCGAGTGATGTTCCGCCGGATGCCGTGCTGTCCAAGCCGGCCAAGGTGGTCATTTCAGTCGATCCCGGATCGCAATTCTTGTTTGCGTCGGCCCGGGTCAAGAACATGGCGCCGCCGACGCTCGACCCGAAGGACTTTGTCGAAAGCCCGGAGAAACAGGGCTACATCGCTGGCGAGATTGCCCGCTCGACAGCCATCGTCAAAGCCGAGCGGCTGGTGGTTGATGCCTGGCGCCAGCAGGGGCATCCAAAAGCCAGGATTGTCAGCCGGGAAGTCATTGCCGACCACGAGACCAACCGGGTTGACGCGACCATCGATGCCGATCCCGGCGCCAAGGCCGGTTTTGGGCCGGTGCAGGTCAAGGGCACCGAGCGCATGGACCCGGAATTCGTGGCGTTCATCACCGGCCTGCAGCCGGGACAGGAATACGATCCCGACGAAATCGAGAGAGCCAAGAAACGGCTGTCGCGCCTCGAAGTCTTCCGCTCGGCGCGGATCGAGGAAGGCGATGCCATCGGCAGCGACGGCCTGCTGCCGATCACCGTGGCGGTGCAGGAACAGAAGCTGCGCCGCTTCGGCGTTGGCGGCAGCTATTCGACGCTGGACGGTCTCGGTCTCGAGACATACTGGCTGCACCGCAACCTCTTCGGCCGGGCGGAACGGCTGCGCATTGACGCCAAGATCGGCGGCATTGGCAGTCAGTCCTACGATCCCTCGGAATATAGCTATCTGCTGGGTGCAAGTTTCACCAAGCCCGGCGTCTATACGCCTGATACCGATTTCATCGCCTCGCTGATTGGCGAGCGCAAGGTGCTCGACGCCTACACGCAGACATCGATTACGGCCGATGCCGGTTTCACCCAGATTTTCTCCGATGAACTCTCGGGCAGGCTTACTGCCAATGTTTCCAAATCGCAGTTCAAGGACGATTTCTTCGGCACGCGCGATTTTCTCACCGTCGGTCTGCTGGGCGGCCTCACCTATGACAGCCGCAACAGCAAGGTCGATCCGGCGCGCGGCTATTTTCTGGAAGGGGTGCTGTCGCCGTTCTACGAGATCGAGCATGGCAACTTCGCCACCAAGTTCACGGCGGAGGGCCGCACCTATTTCGGCTTCGGTAAGGACGACCGGTTCGTGCTCGCCAGCCGCCTGAAACTCGGCACGATTGTCGGCGCAGAAATTGCCGAACTGCCCTCGGACCAGCTGTTCTTTGCCGGTGGCGGCGGTTCGGTGCGCGGTTACGCCTATCGCAACATCGGCGTCAATGTCGAGCGCAACGGCACAAGCTATGTGATCGGCGGGCGGTCGCTGGTCGAGGGATCCGTGGAGGCGCGCGCCAAGATCACAAACACCATCGGTGCCGTCGGCTTTGTCGATGCGGGCTATGTGGGTGAAGAGTCTTTCCCCGATTTTGCCCAGCAGTTGCGTGTGGGCGTTGGCGCCGGCATTCGTTACAATACGGGCCTTGGCCCGATCCGCCTCGATGTGGCCATGCCGCTCGACCGGCGGACAAACGACCCGAGTTTTGCATTCTACGTTGGTATAGGACAGGCGTTTTGACCCGGATTTTCGCAGTCATATTCCTTCTGCTTTTTGCAGCACCGGCTTTGGCGCAGGATAGCGCCGAGGCGGAAAAGTCCTATTTCCTCAGCTTCGTCGAGGAACAGCTGTCGACGCCCAATCGCCAGATTTCCATTTCCGACATTCAGGGCGTCCTGTCGTCGGAAGCCAATATCGGCAGCATCACCATTGCCGACCGTGAAGGAATCTGGCTGCGCGTTACCAATGCGAAAATTGTCTGGAGCCGTCTGGCGTTGCTGCGCGGGCGTCTGGATATCAACAGCCTCGGCGCGGAGCGCATCGATGTCATCCGCAAGCCGCTGCCGGACACCAGCAGCCTGCCTTCACCCGAAGCCAAGGGTTTCAGCCTGCCGGAGTTGCCGCTTGCGGTCATCCTGCAGGATTTGCAGGTGGGACGCATTGCCTTTGGCGACAGTATTTTCGGGCTGAAGTCGGAAATCTCTCTGGCCGGCAGCCTGACGCTCGATAGCGGCTCCCTGGATTCGAACCTCAAGGTGCAGCGTCTTGATGGCCCGGGCGGCACCTTTGCGATCAAGGCGGCCTATGCCAAGGAAAGCCAGAAGCTCGATCTGGATCTGTCGCTCAATGAACCGCAGAACGGTATTGCCGCCAATCTTCTCAATATTGAAGGCAGGCCGCCGGTCGCACTTTCGCTGAAGGGATCGGGCCCGCTCAGCGATATTGCCTTGCAGCTGACGCTCGATGCCGCCGGCAAGCGCGTTCTCACCGGCAGCACGCAGATCAACCGTCAGGGCGAGGGACTTGCGTTCAAGACAACCGTCGATGGCGCGATCGCCATGCTGGTTCCGCCGCTCTTCCGTGATTTCTTCGGCAACGATACAGCGCTCGCGGTCAATGGCGTGGTGCGCGATGCCGGCGGTGTTTCGCTTGACCGGTTGAACATCAAGAGCGCTGCTCTTGCGGTCGATGCGACAGCCGATACAACCAATGATGGATTTTTGCGCCGCCTGAAGGTGGATGCCTCGATTGCCGATCCCAGCGGTAAGAAGGTCATTCTGCCGGTTGCGGGCGGCCAGACAACCGTCGACAAGGCCGTACTGGCCGTTGCCTTCGGGGCAAGTGCCGGCAATGACTGGTCGAGCACGCTTGACGTCACCAACCTCACCACCAACAATTTTGCTGCCAAAACGGTCAATCTCGTTGCCAAAGGCCTGGCGGAAAATCTCGACAACCCGGCCGCCCGTTCCCTGAGCTATGATGTGAACGGCAATGTCTCCGGCATCACGGCCAAGCGCGCCGATATCGCCAAGGCACTGGGCGACCTGATCCAGTTGAAGATCAACGGCGACTGGAAGGCCGGTACGCCGGTCAATCTCAAACAGGCGCTGGTTGCCGCCAACGGCTTCAGCACGGCGCTGGCTGGCACCATCGACAAGTTCATCTATAACGGCGACATCCTGGTCAAGGCGTCGAGCATCGCACCGTTTTCCGAACTTGCCGGACGCGATCTCGCCGGCGCGCTCGATCTGAAGGCCAATGGTGCTGTCGAAGCGCTGACGGGTGGCTTCAATCTGATGCTGGATGGCCATGCAACCGGCATGACGCTTGGCATTGATGCGGCGGATCGCGTGCTTGAGGGCGAAACGCGCATCACCGGCGGCCTTGCGCGCGGTGAAGCGGGCCTCAGCGCCAGGAACTTCCGGGTCGAAAACCCGCAGACGCTGGTCACGGCCAATGGCACCTTTGCCACAGGCGCCGCCAATTTCGATTTCGGTCTCGATCTCACCAACCTCGCGCTCCTGTCGGAAAAGACCAGCGGGGCGCTCAAGGTCAAGGGCAGCGCGCGCGGCAGCGACGGCATCATCGCTCTTGCCTTCAATGCCGGGGTTCCGGATGGCAAGCTCTCCGGGCGCAAGCTCAGCGAAGGCGCGTTCTCCTTCAACGGGCTTCTGCTCAAGGATGCGCTGGACGGCAAAGTGTCCGGTCTGGCGTTCCTCGACGGCGTGCGGGCCGATCTTGCCACCGAACTTGCCCTGCGCAAGGACGAAAAACGCCTGAGCAATATCCAGTTCATTGCCGGTGGCACACGGCTGCGCGGTGATGTCACCCAGGACAAGAAGGGGCTGCTTCAGGGCAACCTGATCCTCGCTTCCAGCGACGTGTCGACGGCCGCAGCCTTGTTCCTCGTGGAGGCGACTGGCAAGGCGAATGCCGCCATTGCGCTGAGCCATGATGACGAGAGCCAGAATATCGACATCAAAGGCGATATTGACGGGTTGAAGGCCAACAATGTCATCGTCGGCAAGGCGGCGGTTGCACTGGCCGCCCAGAACATCTTCAAGGTTCCGTCCGCCAACGGCACGATCACGGCCACCACGGTTTCGGCCGGTGGTGTCGATATTTCGACCCTCGATGCCCAGGCGGCGCAGCAGGGCAAGACCACCGATTTCAAGCTGAACGCCGCGCTGAAAAATGGTGCGAAGACATCCGTTGGCGGTTCGCTCGAACCGACGGAAAAGGGCTTTCTCCTGTCGCTCGCCAATGCGGATCTGACCCGTGGCGCGCTTACCGCCCGGCTGGTCCAGCCGGCCGCCATCAATGTCGCCGGCAGCAATGTTTCCTTCGGTGATATCATTCTGGATATCGGCAAGGGCAAGGTCACGATCCGCGGCGATGTCGCCGAGAAGCTGGACCTCGCCGTTGCCATCGAAAAGCTGCCGCTCGATGTCGCCAATGCGGTCAAGCCCGATCTGGGACTGGGCGGTGAAATCAACGGCACCGCCAGGATTGGCGGCACGCGCGACAAGCCCGACGTGAACTTCAATATGCAGGCCCGCGCGATCACCGCCGCCGTACTGAAAAAGGCTGGACTGGACGGCCTCAATCTGGACGCCAAGGGCACATCGACCACCGATCAGCTCAATGTCGATGCGCGCCTGACTGGCGCCAACGGGCTCGATGCATCGGCCAAAGGCTCGGTTCCACTGACGCCGGGACAGCTTGCCGTCGATCTGACGCTCGGCAACCTGCCGTTGCGCGCTCTGAATGGCGTCGTCAAGGATCAGAACCTGGCAGGCAATATCACCGGCAGGGGCCGCATCACCGGCACGGTGCAGAAGCCCAATGCCGAATTTGACCTGAAGGGGGCGGGCCTGTCCGCCAAGCCTTTGCAGGACGCCGGTCTGTCGCCGTTGCAGCTGACCGCCGCCGGCCGCTTTGCCAATGATACGCTGACCCTGACGTCGGCCAAGGCTGACGGGCCGCAGGGTTTCACCGTGTCGGCCAATGGCAATGTGCCGGTTTCCGGAAACGGGCTTGGCATCAATGTAACGGGCAATATCCCTTTGTCCCTGGCCAACCGCTTCCTGGCCGATCGCGGCACGCAGGCAAAGGGCAATATTGACGTCACCGCATCCGTCTCCGGCAGCTTCCAGCAGCCGCTGATCCGCGGCATGTTCTCGGCCAATGGTGCCGAAGTGGTCGATCCGGAAACCAATCTGCGGCTGCAGCGCATTACCCTGCTTGGCAGCATGGAAGGACAGACCGTCACCATCCGCACGCTCAATGCCGGGCTTTCCACCGGCGGTACTGTCAGCGCCACGGGCACCATCTCCACCGATGCAGCGGCCAATTTCCCCGCCAACATCCAGATCAAGCTCGACAAGGCCCGCTATGCCGACGGCAATCTTGTCGTTGCCACGCTGACCGGTGCGCTCGGCGTCAACGGTCCCTTGACGCGCGATCCCGTGATTGCCGGCAACATCAATGTTGACCGTGCGGAAATCAGCGTTCCGGAAAGCTTTGGCGGTTCGTCGGCGGTCATCGACGTCAAGCACAAGAAGACGCCGAAGGCCGTCGCCACGACGCTGAAGCGCGCCAAGGCCGACCAGCCCGCCACGGCAACACCCACCGCACGGCCCAGTGTGGTGCGGCTCGATATCAATGTGACAGCGCCCAACAAGATCTTCGTGCGCGGCCGGGGGCTGGATACGGAAATCGGCGGCTCGGTGCGGCTGACTGGCCCCGCAACCGATATCCAGCCGGTCGGTGCGTTCGATCTGGTACGCGGGCGCCTTGAGATTCTCGGGCAGCGTATCACCTTCACCGAAGGGCAGGTCACGCTGGTCGGGGATCTCAACCCGGAACTCAATTTCGTCGCGAGCACCCAGAGCAGCGACATTACGGTCAATGTCACGGTCAAGGGGCGGGTATCCGATCTGCAGATCGCGTTCTCGTCGCAGCCGGAATTGCCGCAGGACGAGGTCCTTGCCCGCCTGATCTTCAACCGCTCCATCAGCGAATTGTCGCCATTGCAGATTGCGCGGCTGGCTGCCGCCGCGGCCGAACTGGCCGGCGGATCGAACTCATCCCTGCTCGACAGCCTGCGCAAGGGCACTGGCCTCGACGATCTCGATGTGACGACGGACAGCGAAGGCAATGCCGGCGTCAAGGCCGGGCGCTATATCCGCGACAATGTCTATCTTGGCGTGGAAGCGGGTGCCGGCGGCAAGACCAAGGGCACGATCAATCTCGACGTGACGCCGCAGCTGAAGGCCAAGGGCTCCGTCGGCAGCGATGGTGACTCCGGCGCCGGTGTGTTCTTCGAAAGAGATTATTGAGCGGTGCTGCGGGGACGGAGGGGAATATCCTCCTCCGTCTCAGGTCCTTGGCGGAAGCACGGGCAACGGTTCTGCACGGCCGACCACAAAGGCATAGGTGAAAGCGCCGACCACCGCCATGAAGGCTGCCATGGCGAAGGAGGGCGTATAGTTGCCGTGGAAGCGGTCAAGCAGTGCGCCGAACAGGAACGGGCTGATAATGCCGGCAATGTTCGAGGCAAAATTCTGGATACCGCCGATGGATGCGACGTGATGGGAACTGGGCGCCACATCGGCGGGCAGGGACCAGATGGCCGTGGCGGCTACGGCGAGGCTGCTGTAGGAAATCGCCAGGAAGATGAGTGCCATGTAAAGCGATGATACCAATGCCGCCGGGAGAATGGCCGCGCCGCCCAGCAGGCCTCCAACCATGATGAGCTTGCGAATGGCCGTGACGTCGGCACCGCCACGGATCGCCCGGTCCGCCCAGGCGCCTGCGCTCCATGCGGCGACCACCGCGGTCAGACCCGGAATCATGCCGAATGTACCAAGCTCCGCCAGGTTGAGGCCGCGTGCATTCTTCAGATAGTCCGGAAACCAGGTGAGGAAGAAATAGATGACGAAGTTCAGGCAGAAAAATCCGATCATCATGCCCCAGATGGTGCGGTAGCGGAAAAGGTCGATCCAGCGAATCTTGACCGCTTCCGCATCATCGGTTGCGTCGGTGCGTCCGCCATTGTCGGTGATGTACTGACGCTCGAGATCATTGGCGCCGGTGTGTTCGGCCGGATCGCGGTACATGACATACCAGAAGAAGGCCCAGACAAGGCCGAGTGCGCCGAGGATGGCAAAGGAATAATGCCAGGTGGTCAGGGCGATAATTCCCGTAACGATCGGCAAGGCAAGCACCGTGCCGACACGCGAACCGGAATCGATCACTGCGGTGGCGAAGGCCCGCTCGCTCTTCGGGAACCAGCGGGAGGCTGCCTTGGTTGCGCTGGGATAGGCGGGGGCTTCCCCGGCGCCCAGGGCAAAACGCACGGCAAAAAATCCCCAAAAACTGGTGGCAAGTGGTGTCAGCGCCGTAAAGATCGACCACCACACGGCTGCTATGGTGAATGAACGGCGCGAACCGACCTTGTCGGTGAACCAGCCGGCGATGAGCATCATCCCGTCATAGGCCCAGAAGAAGGCGCCGAAGATCAGACCCTTTTCCGCATTGGTCAGCTGAAGATTGAGTTCGGCATCGATATAGGGCAGTGCCACGCTCAGATTGGCCCGGTCGAGGTAATTCATCGTTATGCCGAGAAAGCACATGGCAAGAATGATGTAGCGGACCTTGCTGGCGCCAGCCGGCGCCTTTTGCGGCGGGTGGGCGGATGACGTTGCGATGCTCATGAATGGACCTCCCAGTACCGTTCGGACGCTGTGCAACGCCCATGGAACCGCGCCGTCATCCGGCGCGATGATTCTCATAGTAAGGAAAACCGGCTCCTTGTCAGCCCTGAACGACGGTCTGCCTCTGCTCGCCCAGCCCCTCGATGCCCAGTGTCATGACATCTCCGGCCTTCAGGAAGATATTGGGTTTCTGGCCAAGGCCGACACCGGGTGGCGTGCCGGTCGAGACGATGTCGCCGGGATGCAGGCTCATGAACTGCGACAGGTAGGAAACGAGATATTTGACGCCATAGACCATCGTTTCGGTCGAGCCGTTCTGATAGCGGTGACCATTGACCTCCAGCCACATTTTCAGCTTCTGCGGATCAGCCACTTCATCCTTCGTCACCAGCCACGGGCCGGTGGGACCGAATGTGTCGCAGCTTTTGCCCTTGGTCCACTGCCCCTGGCGTTCGGCCTGGAAGGCCCGCTCCGACACGTCGTTGATCAGGCAATAACCCGCCACATGGTCGAGCGCCTCGTCTTCGCTGACATATTTGGCGTGCTTGCCGATGACCACGCCGAGCTCGACTTCCCAGTCAGTCTTCAGCGAGCCGCGCGGAATTTCCACATCGTCATTCGGGCCGACAATGGCCGAGGTCGCCTTCATGAAGATGATCGGCTCCGGCGGCACGGTTGCGCCGGTTTCCGCCGCATGGTCGGAATAGTTGAGGCCGATGCAGATGAACTTGCCGGTTCCCGCGACGCAGGGACCATAACGGTCGACTGTGACCTCGGGCAGCGACGCCGGATCAATGCCTGCGAGCTTGTTCAATCCTGCAGGCGAAATCGCTTCGCCGGCAATATCCCCGACGTGTCCGGAGAGATCACGGACCTTGCCATCCTTGTCGACAAGCCCCGGCTTTTCCTGACCGGCAGGACCGTAACGCACGAGTTTCATGGAGTAACCTTTCTGATTGGGAGGGGATCAATAGGTGGCGCGGCCACCGGAAATGTCGAAAACGGCACCCGTCGTGAACGAGCATTCCTCGCTGGCGATCCAGCTGATCAGGGATGCTAGTTCATCGACGGTGCCAAACCGCTGCATGGGTATTTTCGACAGCATGTAGTCGATGAATTCGGGTTTGAGCTGCTGGAGGATCGGCGTATCGACGGTGGCTGGCGTAATGGCATTGACGGTAATGCCGTCATGCACCAGCTCCTTGCCGAGCGATTTCGTCAGGCCGATCACCGCCGCCTTCGACGCGCTGTAGGCCGAGGCGTTCGGATTGCCTTCCTTGCCGGCAATGGACGCAACATTGACGATGCGGCCATAGCCATTCTTCTGCATGAACGGCACGACGAAGCGGTTGCAGTAGAACAGGCCGTTGAGGTTGATATCGAACACCCGTTTCCACTGATCGATCGGATAATCCGCCACCTTGGCGTTCGGCCCGGTGATCCCGGCCGAACAGATGAGGATATCGATCCTGCCGGCGCTGGCGGCGGTGTCCTGCGCCGCCTTTTCCACCTGCACCGGGTCTGAAACATCGAGCGCCAGCCCATGCGCGCCCTCACCGAGCCTGGCTTTTGCTTCCTCGATCCGTGCTGCATCGACGTCCCAGAGGCTGACCGTGCCGCCCTCCGACACGATCCGCTCCGCCGTCCTGTAGCCTATGCCGGAAGCACCGCCGGAAATGACCGCATGCCGCCCCTCATAGCGCCTGATGGTGTTCGCCATGTTCCCTCCCGAACGGTTGGCCTCAGTGATTGTCGCGCGGCAGTCCCTTGGTCTGGGCAATGCGCTGGAAATCGACCGCCGGTTTCAGGACCATGCCTTGCGCCAGCTGATCGACCATGCCGCGCTGGATTTCCTGCCATGGCGTCTGGCTGGCCGGATATTTGTAGCCGCCCGCCGCCAAAAGGTCGTCCCGGCGCTTCTGCAGTTCCTCGTCATCGATGAGGATGTTGGCGGTGCCTTTCCGCAGGTCGATGCGCAGGTGGTCGCCGGAGCGCACCAGTGCCAGGCCGCCATTGACCGCCGCCTCGGGCGAAGCATTGAGGATGGACGGCGAACCTGACGTGCCGGACTGCCGGCCGTCGCCAAGGCATGGCAGCGCATGGATGCCTTTCTTCAGCAGATAGCCTGGAGGCTGCATGTTGACGACCTCAGCCGCGCCGGGATAGCCGATGGGGCCGGTACCGCGCATGATCAGGATGCTGTTCTCGTCAAGGCCGAGTTTCGGATCGTCGATCCGCGCATGGTAATCTTCCGGGCCATCGAACACTTCCGCGATGCCTTCGAACGCTTCCGGATCGTCCGGATCGGAAAGATAGCGCTCGCGGAATTCGTCGGAAATCACGCTGGTTTTCATGATGGCGCTGTCGAAGAGGTTGCCCTTGAGATTGATGAATCCGGCCTTCTTCTTCAGCGGTGTCTCATAGGGACGAATGACGTCGGTGTTGAGATTTTCCACGCCCTCGCAATTGGTGCCGATGCTCTTGCCGTTGACCGTAAGCGCCGATGGATGCGGCAGTCGCTTCGCCTTGAGCAGTTCCGCCACGACGGCAGGCACGCCGCCTGCGCGGTGGTAATCCTCGCCTAGATATTCCCCTGCAGGCTGCAGGTTGACCAGCAGCGGCACGTCATGACCGATGGTCTGCCAGTCATCATTGTCGAGCGCGATATCGAGGTGGCGGGCAATCGCGTTCAGATGGATGGGCGCATTGGTCGAACCGCCGATGGCCGAGTTGATGACGATCGCATTCTCGAAGGCTTCGCGCGTCATGATATCGGAAGGCTTCAGGTCTTCGCGCACCATGTCGACAATGCGCTTGCCGGTATCATAGGCGATCTGGCCGCGTTCACGGTACGGTGCCGGGATGGCAGCGCCGCCGGGCAGTTCCATGCCGAGTCCTTCGGCCAGCGAATTCATCGTGGTGGCGGTACCCATGGTGTTGCAATAGCCGACGGATGGTGCCGACGACGCCACGATATCCATGAACTCGTCGTAGTTGATTTCGCCTGAAGTCAGCTTTTCGCGCGATTTCCAGACGATGGTGCCGGAGCCGGTGCGCTCGCCGCGGTGCCAGCCGTTCAGCATGGGCCCGACGGAGAGGGCGATGGCGGGAATGTTCACCGTGGCGGCACCCATCAGCATGGCCGGTGTGGTCTTGTCGCAGCCGATGGTCAGCACGACGCCGTCAAGCGGATAACCGAAGAGGACTTCCACCAGCCCGAGATAGGCAAGGTTGCGGTCGAGCGCCGCGCCGGGACGCTTGCCAGTTTCCTGAATGGGATGAACCGGAAACTCGAAAGGGATACCGCCCGCCGCGATGATACCGTCGCGCACCCGCTTGGCCAATTCGATGTGATGGCGGTTGCAGGGCGAAAGGTCCGAGCCGGTCTGGGCGATGCCGATGATCGGCTTGCCCGACTGCAATTCCGCCCGCGTCAGGCCGTAGTTGAGATAGCGCTCGAGATAGAGCGCCGTCATCCCCGGGTTGTCAGGATTGTCGAACCATTCCTGCGAGCGAAGCTTTTTCGGGGTTTTGTTGGTGGTCATGAAAGCAACTCCTGGATGGGGGCACGCCCCAATTACTCTTTGACCGCGCCGGTCATCGAGGACACGTAATAATCGACAAAGAATGAGTAGAGGATGACGACGGGCAGCGAGCCAAACAGCGCTCCTGCCATCAGCGAACCCCACTCGAAAACATCCCCTCGCACCAGCTCCGTCAGGACACCGACCGGGACAGTCTTGTTCTCCGAGGATTGGATAAAGGTCAGCGCATAGATGAACTCATTCCACGACAAAGTGAAGGCGAAAATGCCGGCTGAGATCAGTCCTGGCACCGCCAGCGGCAATATGACCCTGACGAGGATTTGCCAGCGCGATGCCCCGTCCACCAGCGCGCTTTCTTCGAGCTCGAACGGGATCGAACGGAAGTAGCCCATGAGCAGCCAGGTGCAGAACGGAATGAGGAAAGTGGGGTAGGTGAAGATCAGCGCCAGCTTGCTGTCATAGATGCCGAACTTGAAGACGATCACCGCCAGCGGGATGAACAGGATGGAAGGTGGCACGAGGTAGGCAAGGAAGATCAGGAGCCCGACGGAACGCGAGCCCTTGAAGCGGATGCGCTCGATGGCATAGGCGGCAAAGACCGAGGCTGCAAGCGCCAGCACGGTCGCGCAGACCGAGACGACGAGCGTGTTCCACAGCCAGCCGGGATAGGAGGTCTCGAACAGGAGGTATTTGATATGGTCGAGTGTCGGCCCGACCACCCAGAACGGGCTGTAATTGTTGTAGTCCGTCAACTGCGAGTTGGGTTTTACCGCCGTGATTGCCATCCAGTAGAACGGGAACAGCAACACGATGATGAAAACGGCCAGCGGCAGATAAAGCACGACGATGCGCCGCGGCAGCCGGTTGAGATAGCTCATGCCCTGCGCGTCGTCGGTGAGTGGCGCCGTGGCGGTCTGTTCGGAAATGCTCATGGTCGTTCTCCCCCCTTAATCCTGTCCGCCCTGCTGCCATTTCCGGCGCTGCAGGCCGAAGAATGAGAACAGGATCGAGGCGAGCAGGAACGGGATCATGGCGACGGCAATCGCCGCGCCTTCGCCGAGCTGCCCGCCCGGGATGCCCCGCTGGAATGAAAGCGTGGCCATGAGGTGGGTGGCATTGACCGGCCCGCCCTTGGTCAGCACATAGATCAGCTGGAAATCGGTGAAGGTGAAGAGCACCGAGAAGGTCATGACCACGGCGATGATGGGGGTGAGCATGGGCAGGGTGATGAAGCGGAAGCGCTGCCAGCCGGTTGCGCCGTCGAGCGATGCCGCCTCGTGCAGCGATTGCGGAATGGTCTGCAGGCCGGCGAGCAGCGAAATGGCAACGAAGGGAATGCCGCGCCAGACATTGGCGGCGATGACCGATGCCCGCGCATTGTTGGGGTCACCGAGGAAGTTGATGGGCGTATCGATCAGGCCGAGCTTGATCAGCGACCAGGAAATGATCGAGAATTGCGCATCGTAAATCCACCAGAAAGCCAGCGCCGACAGCACCGTCGGGACAACCCAGGGCAACAGGATGATGGCGCGGAAGAATGACTTGAACGGCAGGTTTTCATTGAGGATCAGCGCCAGCCACAGGCCGAGCGCGAACTTCAGGACCGATGCGATAAAGGTGTAGAGAACCGTATTGTAGACCGTCATCCAGAACACGGAATCGTTGGCAAGCGCTATGTAATTGTCGAGACCGATGAACACCCCATCCCGGCCGATCTTGGCATCGGTGAAGCCAAGCCAGACACCAAGGCCGAGCGGATAGGTCAGGAAGCACAGCAGGAACACCGCCGCCGGCAACAGAAACATGAAACCCAGGAACGTATTGTTCCGGGTCAGCGCGCCGAGGGCTGAAGGTGGCTTTGTTGTTGCTGTCATAAGGAATACCCCCCTCTGGGCTGCCGCTCATATCCCCCACAAGGGGGGAGATCAGCCTTCACCGCTGCTTCAATCAGCTCTGAGCCACTGCGAGGTAAGCAAAAGTGCAGATGCCGATGTGATCTCCCCCCTTGTGGGGGAGATGTCCGGCAGGACAGAGGGGGGTGAAGAACATCACTCCCTTCACAGCATCCTGTATTCACGCTCTTTGTCATCCTGCCGGTCTCCACCCTTTGGCTAGACGTTGTAGTAACGGTTGGCGCGTTTTTCCGCCTGGGCGATGGCGTCTTCCGGCGTCATCTGCCCTGTCACGGCGGTGGCATACATGTCGACCAGCACATAGTCGGCCATCACGCCGGCCGATGCCGTTCCGAGCGGTCCGGCATAGCCGTTCGGCCGCAGGCTGCCCGATGCCTTGGCATAGGCCGCATGGATGGGGTTGGATGTCCACACGGGATTGGCCGCATATTCCTTCAGCGGCTGGCAGCAATAGGCACTGGCGCCTTCGATCCACGCATTCATGTTGTCGGCCTGATACATGAACTGCAGATAGGCCTTGGCGGCTTCCGGATATTTCGTGTGCTTGAAGATGGAGACGGTGGACGCCTGGTGCAGCTCGACCGACTGGCCGACCGGGCCGATGGGCAGATTGACCGAGCGCATGTCGTCGGCAATGGCCGCCATCGCCGGGTCCTTCTTAGCCGCATAATAGACGGACACGCCATTGGCGGTTAGGGAGATCTGTCCGGCCAGGAAGGCGCGGTTGTTGTTGACGTCCTGCCAGCTTTCCGTGCCGGGAATGAAGGTCTTGTAGAGTTCCTGCGCATATTTCACCGAGGCCAGCGTTTCCGGGCTGTTGATGACAACCTTGCCGCTTTCGTCGACCATCTTGCCGCCATGGCTCCACAGCAGCCAGTGCGCATAATTGTTGCCGTCGCCCACGGCCTTGCCGTGCGGGAAGCCCGCGGGCGTGCCCTTGGCGTGCATGGCCTTGCAGAGTTCGAGAAAGCCTGCCGTGTCCTTGGGGAATTCGCTGAAGCCGGCAGCCTTCATGTGGCTGTCGCGGTAGACGATGGCGTTGCCGATGGCGCAGAGCGGCAGGGCAATGAACTTGCCGTCACGTTTGGCGTAGCCTTCGAGACCCGGATACCAGCCGCCATGGGCGCCGCCGAGATAGGTGCCGAGTTCGCTGACATCGACCAGCTTGTCGGGATATTGATGCGGGTCGTCGAACCAGCTCATCACCATGTCCGGGCCCGAGCCGACATTGGCGGCGACGGCGGCCTTCGGGCGCACGTCCTCCCAGCTTTCCTTGTCGATGCGCACTTCAACGCCGGTGGCGTCGCTGAACTTCTTGGTATTGGCAAGCCATGCGGCTTCTTCTGCCGGCACGAACGGCACCCAGCGCAACAGGCGCAGTTTTGCACCCGCTTCCGGCTTGTAGGCGGGGGCGGCCTGGGCAAAGGCCGGGGTAAGGCCCAGCCGGTTCAACCCGGCAGCGGCCACAAGTCCGGCAGAAGCGCCGAGAAGATGTCGTCTGTTGATGGTCATGGATGCTCCTCCTTGGGGTTTCACAAGCATGTCCGGAACGTCTCCCGCTTCCGCCCATGCTTTCCGGGGGCTTATATGACCGGCACACGCTCCCCGACTGGCAGGTGCCGCTTGGTGGTTTTCAGACGAGGCGCTTGCCGCTCTCCGCGTCGAAGAGATACGTCGCCTCGGCGTGGATCGACAGGCCGACCGTCTCGCCCGGACGGGCATTGATGCGCTGGTGGAACACGCCGGTGATGTCGTCGCCGCCGATGCGCATGATCATCTGGGTTTCCGATCCGGTGGGCTCGATCACCACGACGTTTGCCGGAATGCCGCCATCGGCAATCGTCATGTGCTCGGGCCGCAGTCCGTAGATCAGGGCGCGTCCCCTGGCGCTTTCGGGTGCCTTGGCCACCGGCAGGACAACACCCTTCTCCGTCACGAATTTCAGCGCATCATTCGGGTCCAGCCTGCCCTTGATCATGTTCATGGCGGGTGAGCCGATGAAGCTGGCGACGAACAGATTGGCCGGCTGGTCATAGAGTTCGAGTGGCGCCCCGATCTGTTCGACGATGCCGTCATGCATGACAACGATCTTGTCGGCCATGGTCATGGCCTCGATCTGGTCATGCGTCACATAGACGGTGGTCGTCTTCAGCCGCTGGTGCAGTTCCTTGATTTCCGCGCGCATGGCGACGCGCAGTTTCGCATCGAGATTGGAGAGCGGCTCATCGAACAGGAATACCTGCGGATCGCGGACAATGGCGCGGCCCATCGCCACGCGCTGGCGCTGGCCGCCGGACAATTGCCGGGGAAAGCGGTCGAGCAGGTGGGTGAGGCCCAGAATTTCCGCTGCCGGTTTGACGCGCTTGTCGATCTCGGCCTTGGCGGCACCTTTCAGCGTCAGCGAAAAGGCCATGTTGTCGGCAACGGTCATGTGCGGATAGAGCGCAACGTTCTGGAACAACATGGCGATGTCGCGCTGCTTCGGCGCGAGACCATTGACCACCTGTCCGCCGATGCGGATTTCGCCGGCGGAAATATTCTCCAGCCCCGCCAGCATGCGCAGCAGCGTGGACTTGCCGCAGCCCGACGGCCCGACCAGAATGACGAACTCGCCATCGGCGATCTCGATATCAACCCCCTTGATAACCGGATGCGTCCCGAATGATTTTCTGACATTGGCGAATTCGACTGATGCCATGCCTGTTCCTCCCTGAAATGTGCCCAACGGTGCTTCTCCCAAAACACCGCGCGAAAATACTATCCCCGGCCGACCAGTGGCATTTTCGTCGCCATGACAGTCAGCGACAACACATTGGCCTCCAGCGGCAAGCCGGCCATGTAGACGACGGCATCGCCGATATAGTGCGCCGGTATGGTTGGCTCGCTTGCCGTCTCGCCGTTGGCCTGCAGCACGCCGCCCGCCATTTTCGACGTCATTTCGGTGGTGGCATTGCCGATATCGATCTGGCCGCAGGCAATGTCGAAGGGCCGCCCATCCAGCGCGGTCGACTTGGTCAGACCCGTGATGGCGTGTTTCGTCGCTGTATAGGGCGCTGAATTCGGCCGCGGCGTCGTTGCGGAAATCGAGCCATTGTTGATGATGCGCCCGCCGCGCGGCGTCTGCGCCTTCATCAGTTTCAGCGCCTGCTGCGTGCACAGGAATGCGCCGGTCAGATTGGCGCCGACAATGGCGTTCCACTGCTCGAACGTCACCTCTTCCATGGCAACATTCGGCACATTGATCCCGGCATTGTTGATCAGCAGGTCCAGCCGTCCATAGGCCGCCTTGACGGCTTCGAACAGTGCGGCGACGGATTTGGGATCGCTGACATCGGAGACAATGGGATTGACCGCTCCCTTGGTCTCGGCGGCCAGTGTCCTTGCTGCTTCATCGAGCACGTCCTTGCGCCGCCCGGTGATGACGACGGTCCAGCCGACACCGAGCAGTGCCACGGAAATCGCCTTGCCGACGCCCGTGCCGCCGCCGGTCACCAGTGCGATCTTGCCTCTGCCTGAATCCTGATAATTGCTCATAGTGTTCCGCCCAGTTCGTCTTCGATATGCGCCTTGATAATGTCGTCAAAGACGGTCTCCGCCTTGAACCCGAGCGCGGCCGCGCGCCGCGTGTCGAAATCCGTCGCCCAGCCTGCCACGATTTTCTGGATGGTCGCGTCCGGTTCGCGCCGGATCAGCTTGACCGCCTTTTCACCCGCCACGCGTTTCAGGGCTGCAATCTCTTCGCCGACGAGGGCGGAAAGGCCGGGCATTGAAAGGTTGCGGCGCGGCCCGACTTTTTCCAGGTCGAGCGTTGCCGCATGCACGAAAAAGCCGACCGCGGAGCGCGGGCTGGCGAACCAGTGCCGGACGCTCTCGTCCACGGGCAGAATGGCTTCCTGCCCCGCCAGCGGCTCGCGCAGGATATTGGAGAAGAACCCCGAAGCCGCTTTGTTCGGCTTGCCGGGGCGAATGCAGATGGTCGGCAGGCGAATGCCGATACCGTCGAAAAAGCCGCGGCGGCTGTAGTCGGACAGCAGCAGCTCGGAGATGGCCTTCTGCGTGCCGTAGCTGGTGAGCGGCGTGGTGAAGAACTCGTCGCCGATCTTGTCGGGAAAGGGCGTGCCGAACACGGCGATGGAGGAGGCGAAGACCACACGTGGACGATAAGGTGCCTTGGCGCTTTCCAGCCGGATCGCTTCAAACAGGAACCGCGTGCCGTCGAGATTGACCTTGTAGCCCTTTTCGAAATCCGCTTCCGCTTCACCGGAAACAATGGCCGCAAGATGAAAGATCAGGTCCGGGCGGCTGGCGATCAGTCCTTCAGCAACACCGGCATCGGAAAGGTCGGCCGCTTTTGTCGTGGAAATACCGGCGAGGGCGCGGGGCGCCACCGGCTCGATCACATCGACCAGCGTCAGCGTGTCGATGCCGCCGCCCAGGATACCCTCTTCAGCCGCGATCCTGTCCAGCAATTTGCGGCCCACCATCCCGGCGGCGCCAATGACCAGTACGTGCATATGCAATCAACCTCTTTGTCATGCGGGCAGATCGCCCGTTTTGTTCAAACGCTATGCGCGAGGGGGAACATGCGAGGTTCGCAGTGACACAGTGGCGCAAAGGCCATGCCAAGCCCCGTTGGGCCATGGCCAATCCCTGCAATACCTGCCGCTGAACTCAAGAACCGATCCTCCCAGAACGTCTTATTCTGCCAGACCTGGCGGGTCTTATGACAGCGCTAACACAAAGTTATGCACACTCACTAGCATTCATCAAGCGATTTATGGTAGCGCTATCATTATTCTGCTCAATCCCACCGGGATCATGCCATGCCACGCAAACGCAACGCGCACCGGAATGCCGACACGCCGACTTTGGCTGACGTGGCGCGGCTTGCCGGTGTGAGCGATATCACCGCCTCTCGCGTGGTCCGCAACAAGGGGCCGATCGCCGATGCGACACGGGCGAAGGTCCTCGCCGCCATCGCCGAACTTGGCTATATTCCCAATCGGGCGGCAGGCAGTCTTGCTTCCTCGGGCTCGACGCTGATGAGCGTGCTGCTGCCCTCTTTGTCGAATATTGTGTTTCCGGATGTGCTGCGCGGCATCCACACGGCTTTGACGGAAACAGCGTTTCAGCCGGTCATCGGCGTCACCGACTACGATCCGGTGATCGAAGAACGTATTCTCCTGTCTTTTCTCGCATGGCAGCCCGCTGCGGTGATTCTGGCCGGATTGCATCATACAGCCACCGCACGGCGGCATCTGGAGCATGGGCGTTTTCGCGTCGCCGAACTCATGGACATCGATGGGGATCCGGTTGATATCGCCGTGGGCATGTCGCATTGGCAAGCCGGCTATGACACCGGCAAACATCTGGTGCAGCGTGGCTACCGCCGTTTCGGTTACGCCGGTCACAGCATTGCCAGCGATGATCGCGCCCGCGCCCGTTATGATGGCTTGCGGGCAGCCTTGAAAGACGCCGGTCTGCTGCTGGTTGCCGAAGAGCGCGTGCAGGGGGGCAGCTCCACCATGGCTGGACGCCATCTGCTTGAGGCGATCCTCCGGAAAGCGCCGGGGCTTGATGTGGTCGTCTTCCCCAATGACGACATGGCCATGGGCGGCATCTTCCATTGCATGCATGCGGGGATTACGCCGAAGGAACAGTTGGGCATTTTCGGCTTCAACGGTCTCGATATCGGGCAGGCCTTGCCGTTGCCGCTGTCGACGATCCTTTCCAAGCGATTCCTGATCGGCAAGACCGCCGCCGAAAAACTCCTGGAAAGCCGCGAACGCCCGGTTGAAAAGACCATCATCAACACCGGCTATGACATCATAGAAGGAGCAACCGCATGACGGCGGTCCTGTCCGAACCGGCCGCCGCGCTCAGGCGGATTTGACCGGTTTCAGGGATTGCAGCCCGAGGCCGCCAACGGCCAGGAGCACGCAGGCTATGCCGATGATCTGGTTCCGGTTGACGGTTTCCCCGAGGAAGATGACGGCGAATATCACCGCCGAGACCGGTGCCACGGCGGTAAAGAGCGAGGCTTCGGCGCCACTGACCCGCGCGGCACCGGCATACCACAGCAGGAAGCCGCCAACCGTCGGCACAATGGCGTAGTAGATGACAGCCCAGAATGATCCAATGCTCATGCCGCCCGTCCATGGCATTTCGAACAAGGCAGGCACGATGGCCACCGCCAGCCCAAGGCCTGTCATCAGCGTCGAAAGGGCAAGCGGCGGAATGGGCGTCCTCAGGCGCTTGTTGATCAGGATGAACAGGCCTTCGCAGATGACAGCCGCAAAGATCAGCGCATTGCCCGGCAGGGAGTGCGTGCCGCTTTCCCCGGGGCGGAAGGCGATGCTGACAACGCCCGCTGTCGCCAGCAGAATGGCGACGAGGGTAAAGCGGTGCGGCCGTTCACCGAGGACGAGAATGGCGATGGCTGCGGCAACCACCGGCAGCGTCCCGATGATGACGCCGGCATCCGTTGCCGAGGTCAGTTTGAGGCCGGATATCAGCAGGGTCGTGTAACCGACGCTGCCGGCACCCGCCTGCAGGACGAGAAGGATCCAGGCAGAGCGGTCAAGCCGCGGCCACTTCGTTCGTGTCAGTCGCATCAGCAACAGGAATATCGGGAAGGCGACGGCAAAGCGCAGGGCTGTTGCCGTAAAGGGCGGCAAGCCCGCTGCAATCACCTTGCTGGCAATGATGGTGCTGCCGACGAGCACCATGGCGAGTGCGAGAAAAACATAACCTTGAACCTGCTTGGACATGCGCAATCCTTTTCATCCCGGGAAGGCGCACAACAGCGGATCGGGCGGGGTTCGTCTTGAACGAAATTGCAGGAAAGGCTTCAGTTCATGGCGTCGGCATAGGCGCCGGGCGACAGGCCGTATTTGCGGATGAAGGTGCGCGTCATGTGGCTCTGGTCGGCAAAGCCGCTGGCAATGGCAGCTTCCGCCAGAGATGATCCCCCGGCGATCATCCGGCGGGCGAGGTCGATGCGCCGCTGCACCAGATAGGCATGCGGTGTCATGCCGGTGGCGCGGGCGAAGGCACGGACAACCTGAAAGCGGCTCAAACCGCTTTCCCGTGAAAGGTCCTCCAATGTCACCGCGCGTGCCGGCTGATCATCGATCAGGTCGCGGGCACGGCGAATGGCTCGGGGTATTGCCGGAAGCCGCTGCGGATCGCCCGGCTCATCAAACACGCCGGCAAGCAGCATCAGCAGCGATTCTTCCTGCCGGATAGCCGAGGGAATGCCGGTGGTCGTCATGGCGGTGAAGAGCCGCTCGAACAGGTGCGCCAGCCGCACGTCCTGGATGACGGGCCGGGGAAATTCGTCGCGTCTTTCGCCGTGCTCCTGCAGATCAGCGGTCACCGCGCCAATGAGGGACGGATCGAAATAGAGCATTTTCCACGAGCGGCCCGCGTCGCCTATGGGCGCGCCGTCATGCACTTCGCCGGGATTGACGGTGATCATGTCGCCGGGCCCGGCTTCCACCATTCCACGTCCGCTCAGGGATTTTTGCGCGCCCTGGTGAATGACGCCTATGCCGTACTGTTCGTGCGTGTGCCGGGAAAAGCTGTGCCGCGTGGCCGCCGCGACGGCTTCCACCCCCGCGGTTGTACAGCGCATTATCCTGAACTGGCCCTTCATCATGCGGGCCTTTCTATCACCGGATGTGCGCCATCACAAATTTGCGGCCTTTGCGATGGCATTCGCCCGGAAATGATGCTGTCATTCCCCTGCACAGAGAGTCTCGGCCTTTCCAAGAGGAATGAATCATGGCGAAACAGAAACATGTGATCGTGGTCGGTGCCGGAATTATCGGTGCGTCGATTGCCTGGCATCTGGCGCGGCAGGGGGCGGCTGTCACGGTGGTTGCCGAACAAAGCGGCGGGGTCGCCACGCCTGCATCCTTTGCATGGATCAATGCCAGCTGGGGCAATCCCGAGTTCTATTTCCGCTTCCGCCGCTATGCCATGGAAGGCTGGCAGCGCCTGCACGATGAGCTGCCCGGCATCGGGGTGAACTGGTGCGGCGGCATCAGCTGGGATTTATCGCCGGATGAACTTGAGGCCTACGTCACGCAGCATGGGCACTGGGGCTATGGAATCAGGCGCATCGACCGGCAAGCCGTGGCCGCGCGCGAGCCTTATCTGGCGCGACTGCCGGATGCGGCCGTGCATATTGCAGAAGAGGGCGCCGTTGAGCCCGTTGCCGCGGCGCAGCGCATGCTGGCCGGGGCGCAGGCGCGCGGCGCGCGGCTGCTGGTTGGTGCAAAGGTTACACGGCTCGTCCAGGAGGGCGGGCGCATTGGCGGCGTCGTTACGTCGTTCGGCGAAATGAAGGCCGACCATGTGGTGCTCGCGGCGGGCGCGGGGGCCGCTGCCCTGGCGCAGACTGCGGGGGTGACCCTGCCCATGGAGACGCCGCCGGGTCTGATCGTTCATTCAAAGCCAATGGAGAAACGGCTCAACGGCATCGTGATCACCCCTGATCTGCACATGCGCCAGACGGCGGAAGGGCGGATCATTGCGGGCGCGGATTTTGGTGGCAGCGATCCCGGTGAGGATCAGCAGGCAACCGCGGATGCGCTCTTCGCCCGCCTGAAAGCAAACCTCGACGATGTGGATGCTCTGGCGCTGGATTTTTTCACCATCGGCTACCGGCCGACCCCTGCCGACGGGTTCCCGATTGTCGGGCCGGCCGGACATCTCGATGGCCTTTCCATCGCCGTCATGCATTCCGGCGTGACGCTTGCGCCCGCTGTCGGCCTGCTGCTGAGCCGGGAAATCTTATCGGACAGGCCGGAGGAGCGATTGTCGCCGTTCCGGCTTTCGCGGTTTGACGAGTGAGCGCACGCAGCTTCAGGGCGTCAACCCTCCTGTCCGGGAAAACATCGATGCGCCGGATCAAGGTTGCAGCTTGATCAGTCCGGCTCCTGTCATCCTGAATCCGCAGCCCCGGTAGAATCCGGTCAGCCGGGCTTCAAAATCCACATGCAGCCAGAAAGCTCCGCGATCGCGCGCGAGGTTTTCAGCCTCCTTGACCAATTGCGTGGCCATGCCCTGCCGGCGGAATTTGGGGTGCACGCAGGTATCAAGAAGAAAAGCATGAAGACCGCCATCCCATGCCACGTTGACAAAGCCAATCAGCCGCTGCCCGTCATAGGCCCCCACATGGGCAAGGCTGCGGGCCAGAATGACGGAGAAATCCTTCCAGACGAAGTCATCCCAGGCCCATTCCCAAAGCGCGTTCATCTCGTCATTGGACGGGAAAGGATCAATACGGAACGTGATAGCCAAATCCATGTCCTCCCCAGGCATTTCCGTTGCGCAAACCTTGCAGATTGCACGGAAATTTCAATGCCGGTTTTCGCGCCTCATGCCGCTGTGCCGGTTGCGCCAAGGCTGGTTGCAGGCGGCAATAGCCGGTTTCCGGAACCAAACCGGCCCGCACACGTTTGTTTTCTGGTTTCGACGGCGCATTCAAACCGCCGGGCCGCAACGGAATAAGGATAGATGATGAAAACAATGATCGTAATGGCTGCCGCTGTTTCCATGGCTCTGGCTTCGGGCGCAGGTGCCGCTCCCCTTCATCAGAAGAGCAGACACCAGGCCCATGCGGCGAACGGGCCCAAGACCCGTCTCGGCACGCTGTCCTGCGCCGTCGATGGCGGCGTTGGCATGCTGATCGGGTCGAGCAAGGCTGTTCAATGCAGGTTCATGCGGACCAATGGTTCCGTCGAACGATATGCCGGACGCATCGGCAAACTTGGCGTCGATATCGGGGTGACCAGGAAATCCTATCTGCAGTGGGTTGTTTATACCGCAGCCGGAAACCGGGCGGGCGATGGCGCCCTTGCCGGCAATTATGTCGGCGTGACGGCGGGTGCCTCGGTTGGCCTCGGTCTCGGTGCAAACGCACTGGTTGGCGGCACATCGAAGAACTTCGGCCTGCAGCCGTTCAGCGCGGAAGCCACCCAGGGACTCAATGTCGCTGCAGGCGCAACGCAGCTGACACTGCGCGCAACCCGATAGAACCAAGCCACGATCCGGCCGCCGTTTGCCGGCGGCCGGCATCGGTGCGTTGGCTCACACTTGGCCATCCGCCGCCCGGAACGGTATGCAGGCGCGGATCGCGCAGATAAAGCCCGCCTCAGATCATAAGTCCGAGACAGACGCCGAATAAACAAAATTTGCTTCGGGCATCTTCAAGCCGTGATGATAGCCGCCGCATGGTTTGGTCCGTTGGAAATCACATTCGCCTGCCAACTTCGCTTTATTGCTAATTGACATGCGCTCATTTTCATTTTCGTATAGTATTCAGAAAAACGAAAACGAAAGTATACCTCATGTTCCTGCCGCCCCGGCACGCTGAAATTCTCGAAATGGCCAAACTCCATGGCCGCGTGCTTGTGGATGATCTCGCTGCGCATTTCAGCGTGACGCCACAGACCATCCGCAAGGATTTGAACGATCTGTGCGATCAGCGGCTGCTGAACCGGATCCACGGCGGAGCGCTGTTCCCGTCGGGTATCCAGAACCTGGAATATGAAGCACGGCGTTTGATCGCTGCGACTGAAAAGGAGGCGATCGGTCAGGCCGCCGCCGCGCTCATTCCCGACAATGCCTCGCTCTTCGTCAATATCGGCACGACCACGGAAGCGGTCGGTCAGGCATTGCTGGGCCGGAAAGGCCTGATGGTGATCACAAATAATATCAATGTCGCCAACAATTTGCGGGTTTACCCCGACATTGAGGTGGTCATTGCCGGCGGGGTGGTACGCGGTTCCGATGGCGGTATTGTCGGCGAGGCCGCCGTGGACTTCATTCGTCAGTTCAAGGTGGATTTCGCCGTCATCGGCACGTCGGCAATCGACCATGACGGCGCGTTGCTCGATTTCGATTTCCGCGAGGTCAAGGTGGCGCAGGCCATCATGGCCAATGCCCGGCACGTGATCCTGGTGTCCGATTCCACCAAGTTCGAGCGGACGGCACCGGTGCGCATCGGTCATCTGTCACAGGTCAATACGTTCATCACCGACCGCTGCGACAGCGAGATCATCCGCACGATTTGTGCGGACGCGGATGTGCGGCTGGTCGAAACATCCCGTTGAATCCCGGCTTGCCGGGCGCGTTGATGCGCGTTATATTTTCTTTTGGTTTCGTATTTGGTTCGCAGTGGTGCTATATTGGCTGGCGCTGGCGGGCAGGACGGTTGCGAACAGGGAGATGAGCGGTGGCACAGGA
>NZ_CABSQF010000027.1:0-64991 GCF_902479695.1 uncultured Phyllobacterium sp.
GACCAACAGCGAGGTCATCGCCTATCAAAAGCGCGCACGCAAACCGTCGCGGCGCAACAGCTGGGTCGAGGAACGAAGGGAACGCAGACTACGGGAGCAGGCTGCCACAGATCTATTCACTGTCGCCAGGCAGAGCTGCGATATCGAGGTCTCCGCCCTGCCCGGCGACACACCTCGGCATCTGTCAGGATGACATTTTAACTTTGCACAACAAGCGACATTTCAACCTTGCTGCCACATTGTATGTAGCCGGGTACATTCTATTTTCAACTGCAACAGGTACTAAACCCTCTTTGTTCTCAGGAGGATGCAATGCGCAGCAGTTTCCGTCAGTTGAACATGAATGAACGCCGTATCATAGCGCAGACGCTGCAAGCCAAATCAGGATGACTTCAACAATGATTTCTGCATATTTTTTGCGCTACTGCTGATAAGAGCACAATAATTAGGCTGTTTCTATTTTCGAAGGCGGTGGCGAGGTAGACTGGTCTCACGAGCAGATCCGCAGTTTACGGTTTGGATCGTCACAACATGGATGGTTATTCCCTATGTTATCTCGGATGTTGGCTAATCGCAGCCACGTCGGGATAATTGGCACAAAATTTGCGTATCGAACTGTGGCGAATGGTTTTTTATTTCGCCATTTAGTTAAGCCCGTAATTTCGGGATGAGAACGATATTTCAGCAATTTTTTGCGAGGCATAAAGTGAAAATCAATTTTGAACCGAGGCGCAATCTGCCTTTGCATGTCGATCAACCATCGCGGTTAAGGCGAGCTCTGTTGATGGGCTGCGCTTATTTACCTGCCACGTCTCTGCTAGCCGTATTGAGCGGATGTAACGAAGATAACGGTCTGGCATCTGATAGTGAGACTATCACGGCATCTCCTTCGACGTTTGACCTTCCTTCCGAAGCCGTTGTTGAGGCAGAAGTTCCCCCGTCTACACCATCTCTTTCCATACCGCTTCCCCCTTACGCGACGACAGATGTTCAGCCGTCGCTCCCCGCCCCGTCCACCGAACCGCCGCCAACGACCGTGCCTGTCACGCATATCCCGGAACGGCCCGAGCTCATCGCGCCGCCCGCTGAGTCCGCGCCGGACAAAGGTGTTTCTCCGGAAGCGGGCAAGTCTCAGTCAGCAGCATCCGAGCCTGTGAAACCGCTTGTGGTGCAATCCGCGCCACCGACTGCAGCAATGGCTGTAGCTTCGACCGGCGCCGTTTCACCAACTACCCAAGCAGTTGTGGGAAATACCGTCCTGACGAAAGCGCCTGCGCCCTCGCCAAGCTTATCTGAGCCGGTGAAGCCGCCAGCTCCTCCAGCAGTCAAGCGGACCAGAATGAATGTTGGAATCTACAATTTGGAATATAATTCATTCAAGCAAATTTCCACGCGCAGCAAAGCGATACTCACGACGAAGGGTACGACGACGACAGTAACAATCAACGATCCGAAAGATCCCCAAAAGACAATCACGTTCGAAAGCGCGGACAAATATCTCAAATACGCCTCTGACAACAAGATACCGTCAGCACTCACCCCTGATTCGGTTCGCACTCCCGATCCGAAAGACACGACCAAAACACTTGTCTACGAAGGAATTGAAACCTATCTGAAGCGCGCTTTGGACAACAGGTTTGCGCTCTTCTATCGGGCCATGGTGACGGCTTTCAAAAAGCACCGCCCGACGGAATTTGATGTGAGTTTCTTCACCGCACCAGAATTCTTCTGGAACGTGCCTTGGGGCGATTTTCTGAATGAAGCCGAATTGGTTGTATCGGGTAACTTGTATCTTGATGCCGTGACGCAGAATGCAAGAATACTGATATCGAAGTTTCCGGAAGACAAATATGGCAGGATTGTTCTGCTGCCGGGCACTGTCGCGACTCTGGCGCCGGAACCCAATGCGTTCTTGGCAAGTAACGGCGCATATGCTGGAGGAGTTGGAATCATATATGGCGCGCGCAATCATCTTGTTTGCACGCATAATCTGCCATTGGACGATCCACGTTACCCTCGCCCCGCTTATATGATCTGGCCCAAACGGCTGGTCTCCGCGATAGATTACAAAGATGTGACTGCACCTAATTGCAATAGTGTCATGAAAGATGATAAATCTGTATATGTTAACGGTGACGATCTTAAAGCAAATCCAAGCAATCCCAAGGCATACAATTATATTGAAAAATGCACACTCAGCAAAGATGGTGGCGTCAATATTTCCATTGCATCTGTAAGTTCATCCCTTGCGCAATCATTCGATGCGCAAGGAAAAGTAATTTCGAATAAGTTTCAAAACAACATTATCGAAGAGCTACCATTCGGGATTGATATTTGCCTAGATTACATGTCCGCAAATGTTCAAAGCGACAAATATCGCATGGCACAATTGGACCAGCGATATTTCAAACTGGACTTCGTGATTTCGGCGGGAACTTCTCTATCAACTGCAAATTATGCCGATACGCCATATATCCAGTATGCGATACATAATGAGGGTATTCTGCCGTCCAGTGAGAGCTACCATTATTGGGATTATACAACTGGAAACGCAGTAAAAAGGGATTTATACAGCTCCATATGGGGTATTGAATACGATAAACGAAACAATACCGTCAGCGGTGAACTTTTGACACCTCTCGATGCCAGATCTACATATGACGACATAAGGGGTGTCATTACCGTCGATAAGAGCGTTTCTTTCATTGCTCCTGCGGACGCAGATTCACAGGGGATTCCCAATATTCTTGATGCAATGAATCCCGCCAAAGTTCGCATCTGGTCTCTTGATGTCGATGTTTCCGATACGGTGAAAAACGCGGATGCAGTTGCTGCTGCCAATACCAAATCAGTAGTTCAGTTCATAAAATAATCCCAGGCGATCCTTGGTGAAGGCCTTGCCTTGAAGGCCAGATATACAAGCAGGGGCTGTACAGCCCCTGCTCACATCGCTCGCCAAACCATAACTCCACCGCTAAGCTCATCGTCGAGTCGCACACGTGCCCTGAACTTGTAGACACAAGAAGGATGACCGCCGTGGATTTGAAAACTGTACGCGCACTGAAGACTGAAATCGCAGAACAGATCATTCGACCGCTTGTCACTGAAATTCGCGCCGAACGCCGCATTGTCCGCTCCACCGCAATACGGCGTCTGACCGGCGTCGAAGGCGGTATCGCGCTTGGCATTGCCGCCGGCGATGGAAAGAACGATTACCGGCTCGCCGTCCGCGTCCAGCGCCGTGCGCTCGAAACAAATGCCTATCTGCGCCAGCAGATCGAGGAAGCAGCCCGCAACAAGGCCGACATCACCTATATCGGCACCGTGTTCAAAGGCGGCGCTCTGGCAGCGCCGGCGGTCTTGCCCTGGCATCAGCTGCGCCAGAGGCCGCTGCTGATCGGCGCGTCGGTCGGGCATTATTCGATTACGGCGGGCACGCTTGGCGGCTTTGCGCAGCACACGGCGAGCGGCAAGGCCGTCATTCTGAGCAACAATCATGTGCTGGCCAATGAAAACAAGGCGAAGATCGGCGATGCGATCCTGCAGCCCGCCGCCTATGACGGCGGCAGGAAAAGCAAGGACAAGGTCGGCGAACTGCTGGCTTTCGAGCCGGTTGTATCAGGCGCAAACAACCTGGTCGACGCTGCCATCGCCTCGATCGATGCGGATATCGACTTCGACGCGGTGACCCTGATGGGTGCGGGGAAATTGAAGGGCCTGCGCAAGACCCCGCTCCGTCCCGGCGACAAGGTGTTCAAGATCGGCAGGACAACCGGCGCGACGCAAGGTGTTGTTACGGCAATCGAAGTCGATGACGTGGTGGTCAGCTATGAATTCGGCGACATCGGTTTTGACAGCCAGATCGAGATCCAGACCACAGACAGCGGTCCTTTCAGCTCGGGCGGCGACAGCGGATCGGTGATCATGGACGAAAAGGGCTATGCCTGCGCCCTGCTGTTTGCCGGCAGCGACCAGGGTGGCACCAACGGCAAGGGTGTCACCTTTGCCAATGATCTTTCCATCGTGCTGGAGAAATTGGGGCTGACGATGCCGGTTTGACCCTAGTGGAACGAATTTGACATTCGCATTCCGTTTCACATCACGCGCACCAAGCGAATGTCGGAATCGGACCACTAGCGGGAGTGGTCGGGATGCACTAAATTAAAGCCATGACCACCTCCATCGAACAGGCGCGGCTTGCCAAGCCGAAAGCCAGGGAACTGGCCGGATCATGCGGCACCGTCATTGGTGTCGGCCTGATCCGTATCGGTGACTCCTACGCCATCAAGGTCAATCTGCGCGATCAGGTTCCCGAAACGACCGAGCTTCCGGAAACGGTGGATGGCGTCAGGGTGGTCTATGATGTGATCGGGCCCATATCGCTGCAGGCGGCCGGGAAACGCTGACCGATCCTGTGGACAAGCCACCGGCATTTCAGCTCGGTCATATCAGCCGCCCCGCTCCTGTCTTAGTATATTTCTTATGAAACCATCACGTGACATCACCCGCCTTCTTGAGATCATGCAGGCCCTGCGCACGCCGGTGACCGGCTGTCCGTGGGATCTTGAGCAGGATTTCAAGTCCATCGCCCCCTATACGCTCGAGGAAGCCTTCGAGGTGATCGATGCCATCGAGCGCGATGATATCGACGATCTGCGCGAAGAATTGGGCGATCTGCTCTTGCAGGTGGTGTTTCATGCGCGGATGGCGGAAGAAATGAAGGCATTCGATTTCGGTGACGTGGTCCAGGCGATCACGCACAAGATGATCCGCCGCCATCCCCATGTCTTCGGTGAAGAGGCCGCCCGCGGTGCCGGCATGGCCAAGGGCATGTGGGACAAGATCAAGGCCGAGGAAAAGGCGGAGCGGCGCGAGCGCCGTGCTGCGCTCAATCTGGGCGCCGTGGAGCCGACCGGCTTCCTCGACGACATTCCGCACGGCTTTCCGGCCCTGATGCGCGCACTCAAACTGCAGCAGAAGGCGGCCAAGGTTGGCTTTGACTGGTCGGAAGCCGCGCCCATTCTCGACAAGATCGAGGAAGAAATCGGCGAGTTGAAACAGGCCATTGCCAATGGCGACCGGGAAAATACGGAAGAAGAATATGGCGACCTGCTGTTTGCCATGGTCAATCTCGGCCGCCATTTGAAGCTTGAACCGGAAAGCGCCCTGCGTGGCACCAATGAAAAGTTCCGGTCACGCTTCCACTATATCGAGCGCAAGCTGAACGAGCAGAAACAGACGCTCGACGCGGCGACACTCGATGAAATGGAAGCACTTTGGCAGGAAGCCAAAACCGCGAAGTAACCCGTCTTAGCCGTTGGTCCGGCGCAGCAATTTCTCGTCGAGATTGGCGTGGGACGCGACGGTCATGTCCATGGTGAGGGATACCGACCCGTCGTCCAGATCCTTGCGTTTCACATTGCTGGAGTGCTGGTAGATCCAGTCCATCAGCCGCATCTGGTCCGGCCGCAGGGTGATTTTGACATGCTTCAGCTTGCCGGCAATGCGGTTCTCGATTTCCTTCAGCAGGGCGTCAACGCCCTCGCCCGTGATCGCCGACACCGGAATCGGATGTTCGTCGCCCTTCACCGCCGCACTGAGACGCTGTGCCGACTCGCGGCCCGCATCGTCAAGCCTGTCGATCTTGTTCCACACTTCGAGAATGCGCTTCGTATCGCCGCGCTCGATGCCGAGGCTGGTCATGATCGCATGGACGTCTTCCGACTGGGCTGCGGTATCCGGATCGGAGATATCGCGGATGTGCAGGATCAGATCGGCTTCAACCACCTCTTCCAGTGTCGCCCGGAAGGCGGCAACAAGATGCGTAGGCAGGTTGGAGATGAAACCCACCGTGTCGGAGAGGATGATCGTCTCGCCGTGCTCCAGCCGGATACGGCGCAAGGTCGGATCAAGCGTGGCAAAGAGCATGTCCTCGGCCACGACCCCTGCTCCGGTCAGCCGGTTGAACAGCGTTGATTTGCCCGCATTGGTATAGCCGACGAGCGCCACGACCGGATGCGGCACCTTCTTGCGCTTGCTGCGGTGCAGGGTGCGGGTGCGCACCACCGTTTCCAGTTCGCGCTTGATGCGCAGGATCTTTTCCTGCAGTGCGCGCCTGTCGGCCTCGATCTGCGTTTCACCGGGACCGCCGAGGAAGCCGCCGCCGCCACGCTGGCGTTCAAGGTGGGTCCAGCTGCGGACCAGCCGCCCCTTCTGATAGGTGAGGTGCGCAAGTTCCACCTGCAGGGCGCCCTCTTTCGTCTGGGCGCGCCGTCCGAAAATCTCAAGAATGAGCCCGGTCCTGTCGAGAACCTTGGCGTTCCATGCCTTTTCGAGATTGCGCTGCTGTACCGGTGTCAGGGAATGATCGACGATCACGAGCTCCGCATGGGAAGCCTCAATGAGCTCATGAATCGTTTCAACCTTGCCCGTCCCCAGCAAGGTCGCCGGACGCGGCGCCGAAACCTGCACGATATTGGAATGGACAATGTCCAGATCAATGGCGCGGGCCAAGCCTTCGGCCTCTTCCAGCCGCGCATCGTCGCTGCGCTGGAATTCGGGCTGGTGCTTCATGCGGCCGTGATCGTCGGCCTTGCCGCCATCGGAAAAGCGTGTCGGCAGAACCGGCACAATGACGATTGCGCGCGTGGCTTCTCTGGCGGTCTCACCATTATCGGTTGATCCGCCAGGGTTTTGCGCGTTACGCCTTGTTTCTTTGGTCAAATGTTATCTCAGTCGCTGTCTTCGGCCTCAGCTTCGAACATTTGCACAGGCTGGCTCGGCATGATGGTCGAGATGGCATGTTTGTAGACGAGCTGAGAATGGCCGTCGCGGCGCAACAGGACGCAGAAATTGTCGAACGAGGTGACAATACCGGTCAGTTTGACGCCATTGATGAGGAAAATTGTCAGAGAAATCTTCTGTTTTCTGACTGAATTCAGAAATAGGTCCTGAAGATTCTGCGATCGTTCAGCCATTGTTTTTGTCCTTTTATGCGATCAGCAAACGTGTCTCATACAAATTTCGGCAACGGGAGCAGAAAGCCTACTCCTGCAGGAGGTGAAAAATGGTTTCTGTTAGTCCCCTCATACTCCGGTTAACAGGATGGCGTTTTTTCCGCAATGTCAAAAAACGCTTCCCGTAACGAAAGTGCGATCGTTCCCGGGTGCCCATTTGCCACCGATTCGCCGTCAATCGCAACGATTGGCATCACAACAGTTGTGGCTGCGGTCATGAAAACTTCACGGGCGTGCTTGGCTTCCTCGACAGAAAAGCCGCGTTCCTCGATCGTCAATCCCAGCTTTTTGGCCACGTCGAAGATGGTTGTGCGGGTAATACCACGCAAAATGCCGGTTTCCGCCTGTCTGGTCACCAGAACGCCGTCCATGGTGACAATCCACGCATTTGTTGCCGCGCCTTCCCTAACGGTGCCATCCGGATCGATGAACCAGGCTTCCTGAGCGCCCTGCTCCTTGGCCAGCTGGCGCGCCATAACATTTGGTAAAAGGCCGATAGATTTGATGTCCACCCGCTCCCAGCGGTTTTCCAGCACCGTGATGACCTTCACACCCTTTGCCGCCCGGGCAGCGAACATGACGGGATCCGTGCGCTTGGCGGTGATGACGATGGAAGGCGGCGTATTGGCCGCGGGAAAGACGTGGTCGCGCTTGGCGACACCGCGCGTCACCTGCAGATAGACCATGCCATTGTACACACGGTTGCGCCGGACCACCTCGGCGATCACGCTCTGCAGCGCCTTCCGGTTCATCGGCCAGCCGATCCGCAGCTCCGAAAGCGAGCGGTCGAGCCGATTGAGATGGCGCGTCATGTCCATGATGTTGCCGCGGGCAACCTCGCAGACTTCATAAACGCCATCGGCAAACTGGTAGCCGCGGTCTTCAATGTGAACACCGGCATTGGCATGGGGAATGTACTGGCCGTTGACATAGGCGATGCGGGACATCGGCAAAACTCCTATTCGAACTGTCCGAAGACCATGCGCATGGGCGTTGGCAGGTCCACCCGCTTGCCGGTATCTTCCAGCGCACCCGTTTCGATATCGCGTTTGAACACGGCGATGCCCCCGCCTTTCTGATTGGCAACGAGCATGAACTTGCCTGTGGGATCGATGACGAAGTTGCGTGGGCCAAGGCCCTGCGACGGTGTCCAGCCGATCAGCGCAAGGCTGCCGTCGGCGGCAATGGCATAGCTGACGATGCTGTTGTGGCCACGGTTGGAGCCATAAAGGAACCGGCCGTCGGCACTGACGGCGATCTCTGCGCAGGTATTGGTCGCGGTGAAGTCCGCAGGGATGGATGGAAGCGTCTGGCCAAGCGCCAACTCGGCGGTTTCGGCATTGTAATGCAGAACTGAAACAGTGCTGTTCAATTCATTGATAACATAAGCAATCCTCCCATTCGGATGGAATGTCATATGGCGCGGTCCGGCACCATCGGGCAAGGTCGTGAAGGGCGATGCTGCCAGCTCCAGTTTGCCGCCCTTCGACGGCAGCTTATAGGCCATGATCCGGTCCAGGCCGAGATCGCAAACAAACACGGTCCGATTATCCGGGCTGACGACGGCGCAGTGACCATGCTGCCGCTTGTCCGTCGGCAGGATCGCATTCCTGCCCTCATGAATAGCAGCGGCAAAGGCCGGTTCCAGCCCGCCGTCGGCGCGGATGGCGAAAGCGGCCACGGCATTGCCGGGGCGTTCGCCCAGCGCGGCAACGGTATAATTGGAGGCAAAGATCGTCTCGCCGGACTGATCGAACCCGAGATGGCAGGTGGTGTTGCCAAGGGTCGGCTGCATGTTGATATAGGACAAGGCTCCCGAGGCCGGATCGATATCGAAGGCGACAGCCATCCCCTCGTTCCATTCGGGGATTTCCACTGCCGCGTAAAGACGCCGGCGCTTTTCGTCGATGGCGATATAACCGGGATTGTCGATTGCGAGGTATTCGCTGACGAACGTGAGATCACCGGTCTTGTCGTCAAAGCGGAAGATGCTGATCCCCTTTCCTGCATTGGGCAGAGCGTTGCGATTCAGGTTGCCGACAAAAGCATAGGTCTTTGGCATGGTTGGTCTCATGGGTTGGGGGCTGTGAGATGGAGGGTTTCTCCATCGGAAGGGATGATCAGCTTGTGGGAATCGATAGCCGCTGCCTGCGCATGGGCCTTCAGATCGTCGCGGGTGACTGTTGCATGGTCAAGGGCTTCCATATGCGTCGCGACGACTTTTGTCTTCAGGGGTGAAATGCGGCAGACCTCGACAGTTTGCTCCGCATCCATGACGATGAGAACACCGTCCAAATGGATCGATCAGGACGGTTGAACCGGCATAATCAAGTTTCAATGTAGCATTGCGGAGAAGTTGCAGTTTCATGGCGGTGCGTCTTTCTGCTGATCAGAAGAATTCGAGACTGACGCGGAACATCTGCTCGACCTGTTTGACCGCTTCGGCCGTGGCAAAGATGACCACCCGGTCCTGTGGTTTGATGCGGACCGAACCATCGGGGCGGATGACTTCGCCGTTGCGGTAGATCGCGCCGATCCGCAGTCCATCCGGCAGGTCGAGGTCGCGCAGCGGGGCGCCGACAAGCGGCGAGGTTTCAAGCGCCTCAGCCTCGATAATTTCCGCCCGGCCCTTCTGGACGCTGTGTACGGCCCGGATACGGCCCCGCCGCACATGCTGCAGCACACGCGAAATGGTGACGCTGCGCGGGCTGATATGGGCATCGATGCCGAGGGATTTGCTGAGGTCGAGATAGTCCGGGTTGTTGATGAGGACGAGACTGGATTTGCAGCCGAGGCGTTTGGCCATGACGCCGGCGAGCATGTTGACCTGGTCGTCATTCGTCAGTGCGACCAGAAGGTCCGCATCCTGGATTTCCGCTTCCAGCAGCAGTTTCTGATCCAGCGCACTGCCATGCAGCACCATGGAACGCCGAAGACCGTCTGCAATGGCATTGGCGCGGGTCAAATTGGGTTCGATCAGCTTGACCTTGGTCTTGGGCTGCTTGGCTTCAATTGTCTGGGCGACGTAGAGCCCGACATTGCCGCCGCCGGCAATGACGATGCGTGTTGCCTCGGGTTCCTCGTGACCGAACAGCGCCAATGTACGGCGCACCTGTGACTTGGTTGTCGCGACATAGGCGATGTCACCGGCCAAGAGGTGATCGGCAGAGCGCGGAATGAGCAACGTGTCATTGCGGATGATGGCCATCACGGTCGACGGCAGGTCAGGGAAGAGATTGCTCAATTGAATGAGCGGCGTGTTGATGACGGGACAGTCTTCCAGGCATTCGATCGCCATCACCACGATAGTCTCGTCGGCAAAGCGGACGACATCGCTCACGCCGGGCAAGGCGATGCGGCGCAGCACCATTTCCCCGACCTCAAGCTCGGGCGAAATGATGACGTCGATCGGCATGTGATCGCGGGAAAACAGGTCCTGGTAGTGCGGCTGCAGATAGGCCTGTGCGCGGATGCGGGCGATCTTGGTCGGCACATTGAACAGAGCATGCGCCACTTCACAGGCGACGATGTTCACTTCGTCATAAAGCGTTGCCGCAATGATCATGTCCGCCTGCTCGGCACCGGCGGCCGCCAGAACATCCGGGTGGGCGCCGTGACCGACAAAACCGCGCACATCCAGCGTATCGCGTATGACCTGAATGAGCTCGGCCGATGTGTCGATGACCGAAATATCATTGTCTTCGGCAGCCAGACGTTCGGCGATGCCATATCCAACCTGCCCTGCGCCGCAGATGATCACACGCATCAGCTGGCTTTGCCTTCGGCGATCACGGCCATTGCGTCCACGTCAATGAGACTGCTGGCCGGCGGGCCTTGCGGATTGACAGCACGAAACATTCCTCACTCCCATGATGAAGGGCCTATGCCGCAGGGCAAAGGCCGCCGACTTTCCCGTAAAAGCCGGAGAGTCGCAACCGAATACTGTCGGCTACCAACGTATTCCTCCGAAGTCCCTGAGATTGCGTGAAGCGGTTAGACCCCGAGCGATTTCAGCTTCCGGTGCAGAGCCGAACGCTCCATGCCGACAAACTCCGCCGTGCGGGAAATATTGCCGCCGAACCGGTTGATCTGCGCAATGAGATATTCCTTCTCGAAGCGCTCGCGTGCCTCGCGCAGCGGCAGGGCCATGATGTGCTGGTCGGATTCGGTTGGAGCCTTCGGCAGCGTGTCGCCGATTTCCGCAGGCAGCAGATCGGCGGTGATGACCGCTTCCGGATCATCGCCGCGCGCCAGGATAATCAGGCGCTCGATATTGTTGCGCAGCTGGCGGATATTGCCCGGCCAGGAATGGGACTGCAGCACGGCCATGGCATCCGGGCCGATCTTGCGCGGCTTGATACCCGCCTGTTCGGCAATCTGCGTCATGAAGAATTCGACAAGCGCAGGAATGTCGTCGCGCCGGTCCGCCAAGGGCGGAACAATCACGGGAACCACCGCCAGCCGGTGGAACAGGTCTTCGCGGAACCGGCCCTCGGCAATCATCGCTTCGAGATTTTGCGCGGTCGAGGAGATGATCCGTACGTCCACCTTGATGCGCTTGGTGCCGCCTACCCGTTCAAACTGCTGATCGACGAGCACACGCAGGATCTTGTTCTGCGTTTCGCGCGGCATATCGGCAATTTCATTGAGATAGAGAATGCCGCCATGGGCTTCCTCCAGCGCGCCCACCTTGCGCTCGCCGCCATCGGATTCCGTGCCGAAAAGCTCGACTTCCATGCGCTCCGGCGTGATCGTCGCCGCGTTCAGGTTGACGAATGGTCCCTTGGAACGGGTCGACAAGGCGTGGATGGCCCGTGCCGTGAGTTCCTTGCCTGCACCGGACGGGCCGGTGATCATGATGCGGCTGTTGGTCGGCGCGACACGTTCGATGGTCTGGCGCAGGTGGTTCATCGACAGCGACGTGCCGAGCAGTTCGGAGCTTTCCGTCGAGCGCTTGCGCAGGTCGGAAACTTCGCGCCGCAGCTTGGATGTTTCGAGCGCCCGTTCGGCGATCAGAATCAGACGGTCAGCCTTGAACGGCTTCTCGATGAAATCATAGGCGCCGCGCCGGATGGCGGAAACCGCGGTTTCGATGTTGCCGTGACCGGAAATCATGACCACGGGAATATCGGGATGGCGGCTCTTGATCTCGTCCAAAAGGGCAAGACCGTCGAGGCGGCTGCCTTGCATCCAGATGTCCAGAAAGATCAGGCGGGGAATGCGATCATCGATCGCCGCCAATGCGCTGTCCGCGTCCGAGGCTACACGGGTTTCGTGCCCCTCGTCGCTCAATATTCCTGCAACAAGCTCGCGGATGTCGACTTCATCGTCGACGACAAGAATGTCAGATGCCATTTGAATTCACCTGTTTCGCCGATGGATCGGAATTGTCGGCTGTCTGTGTATTGGTATGGGTCGTGGGAAAAACCATGCGGATCATTGCACCCCGCCCGCCGTGGAAGTCCGCGGGGGCATCGTGCAGTTCAATTTGACCGTCATGTTCTTCAACGATCTTTTTGACAATTGCGAGGCCAAGGCCCGTGCCTTTCTCGCGCGTCGTCATGTAGGGTTCAAGCAAACGCTGCCGGTGTTCACGCGGCAAACCTTTGCCATTGTCGGAAATTTCGACAATCAGAGCATCTCCCTCCTGCCTCGACCGGATACGGATATGTCCGTCACCCAGTCCATCTTTCACAACGGATTCAATTGCTTCTGCAGCATTTTTGATAACGTTTCCGAACGCCTGCCCGATAAGCCGGCCGTCGAATTGCCCGATGAGCGGCACATTGCCGAAATCCCGCTCGAAGCGGATATCGCTGCGGCTGACTTCGACCAGGAACGAGGCTTCGCGCAAGGCTTCGCGCAAATCCATCGCCTTGATTTCGGGTTTCGGCATGCGCGCGAAGGATGAAAACTCGTCGACCATGCGCCCGATATCACCCACCTGCCGGATGATGGTTTCCGTGCACTGGTCGAAAACTTCACGATCTTCGGTAATCACCTTGCCATAGCGCCGGCGGATGCGTTCCGCCGACAACTGAATGGGCGTGAGCGGATTTTTGATTTCGTGGGCGATGCGCCGCGCGACGTCGGCCCAGGCGGATGAACGCTGCGCCTCCACCAGATCGGTGATGTCATCGACGGTGACCACATAGGAGTGGTCAGCGGATTCCGCGTCTTCGACAGTAATCTGGACATTGAACGTCCGGGCGCTGCCGCGCCGCGACATCGATACCTGTTCGCGGTAAACCGACCGGCCCGTGGCATGGGCAACCTCGAACACCAGTCCGATTTCCGGGACGAGCGCCGTCAGATTCTTGCCGACGGTCGTGACGGGGTCCAGATCGAACATCGCTTCGGCGGAACGGTTCATGATGCCGATTGCCCCATCGGCATCCACGCTGATGACGCCTGCCGTCACGCCGGCGAGCACCGCTTCGGAAAAACGGCGGCGTTCATCGATCTGGTCCTTGGCGGCAACAAGGTCGCGGCGCTGCGTTCCCAGCTGGCGCACCATGGTGTTGAATGTCTGGGACAGCGACCCGACATCGCCGTCGGAACGGCGCACCGGCACCGCAACATCCAGATTGCCGGTTGCAACATCATCCGCTGCACCGATCAGCAGCCGGATGGGGCGCACCAGCCGGTCCGCCACCGCAATGCCGGTCCAGATGGCCGACAGAAGCAAAGTGAGGGTCAGGCCGAAGTAGAGCAGAGCAAACAGAATCTGCGTGTCCACACCATTGGCAACCGGTTTGCCCGCATCGAGATTGTTGCCCTCGATGGCGCGCATGGAGTTGAGAATGTCCCCATCGACCGGGCGGACCGTGTAGAGGAACATATCCGGTATCTGCTGGAGTTTCACGACGGCACTGAGCAGATTGGTCCGTTCCGGCGGGATGAGCACCGGCTTGCCGTCCTGTGCCGTGTTGAGAATGGATTTTGCGACCGGCGGAATTGAAAAATTCGTGCGAATGTCGGCGCGAACGGAGGTGTCACCGTTGGAGCGGATGATGAATGCGCCGATCAGGCCGCGGCCGAGCGCCTGCTGGGTCAGGAAGCGCGTAAAACTGGTGCGGTCCAGATTGTACAGCGAGCGTTGTGCGTCGACATCGCTGACCATTTCAAGCGTCGTGCCCTGCAGGTTGCGCGCACTTTCCTGAATGTAGGAATTGGCAAGGCTGATCGACGAGTTGACGATCGTCGTGGTCCGCATTTCGAACCAGCGATCAAGCCCGAGATCGAGCGTGACCGATGCAACGATGGCCACCAGCATGGCCGGTACCGCAGCGACAAGTGAAAACAGCACGACGAGGCGCACATGCAGGCGGGATGCAGCCTTCCCCCGGTTCCTGGCCTGGCTGATACGATAGACTTCGCGGCCAATGAGCACGATCAAGGCGAGAATCAGCAGCGCATTGAGACCGGTCAGGATAAAAGTGAGGTTGCTCTCGGGCTGAACCGGGGTCATTCCCGTGAGGATGAAAAACGTTACGCCCGTCGTCAAAAGCGCCAGAACTACCGTGACAACGCCGATACGCGAGTAAAAACGCTGCGTGTTGCCGCCAGCGGCAGCCGTGAGCGAGTTTCCCAACTGATTGACCGAATTTGATAAGAGCATTGCTTACGTCATCCCAACCAAGTTGCACTCATGCAACACATTGTGGCGGAAATGCAACGCCCTCTCGTCGAAACCTGTGCAGAATTGGTTCAACACCGCACGTTTGGCACGGCTGATCCCTTCGGGTTGACCAGGTCAATAGGCTGCATATTGCAGATCACAGCTTCCCTTGAAGAAGCAGTTTTCGCAGCGGGCACCGCCCTAACCTTCCGACCAAGTGCCAATCAGCATGTTGAGAAATCGCTCGGCAGCGGGTGACAATGTTCCTCCCCGTCGCCGTACGACACCGATCGTTCGTGAAATTTCCGGATTGCGGATCGGCCGGGTGACAAGAAACGGATGCTCCTCCTGCGGCGTTGCCAGCTTGGGCAGCACGGAAATCCCCAGTCCGGCCTCGACGAGGCCGAGCGACGTCGACAGGTGCGTCACCTCGTAGAACCAGCGCAATTTCAGGTTGGATTTTGCCAGTGCCGCGTCGAGCAGTGTCCGGTTGCCGCTGGAGCGGTGCACGGTGATCAGCGGATAGGGCGTCAGGTCTTCCCATCCGAGTTCGCTTTTGGCGGCAAGCGGGTGATCCTTGCGCGCCGCAAGCACGAACGGGTCCTCGATCAGCCGGTCGAAAATCAGATCGGGGTCGGCGGCACCCATGATGTTGATGCCGAATTCCACCTCGCCGCGGGCAACAGCCAAAAGCCCGTCGGTGGCGGGAAGGTCCAGGATGCGAAAGCGGATGTGCGGGTATTCGGCATTGAACTGCTTGATCACCGTCGGCAGGAAATAGAAGGCGGCGGTGGGCAGGCACGCGATGGTGACGAGCCCGCTGCGCTGGGCGCCGATATCCCGCACGGCAAAGAGCGAGCCGTCAAACTCCTCCAGCATGCGCTGAACGAGCGGGATGAGTTCGCTTCCCACAGCCGTGGCCGAGACATGGCGCGTGGTCCGCTCCAGAAGCGGCGCTCCGATGGTTGCCTCCAGCTTCTGGATGCGCCGGCTCAACGCCGGTTGCGAGAGATTCAAGGCTTCCGCCGCCCGGTGAAAACTTTCCAGCTCCACCACCGAGAGAAAAGCCCGCAGATCCAGTATTTCACAATTAATGCTCATATCACATCAATCCTCGCAAACTTTGCATTTCACATATCAATCACCTTACCGCAAAATGCAAGAAACCGACAGATTGTTCTGTTGAACGCATGAATAAAGAGCACTGCGCCATGAATGACCTCCTTCGCATACCTTGCGTCCTCATGAGAGGCGGTACGTCCAAGGGACCGTTTTTTCTGGCATCGGACCTTCCCTCCGATCCACGCCAACGCGACCAGATCCTGTTGTCGGTGATGGGGTCCGGTCATCCCCTGCAGATCGACGGTATCGGCGGCGGCAACCCGGTCACCAGCAAGGTTGCCATCGTTGGCCCGTCGACGGTAACAGGTGCCGACGTCGACTATCTCTTTGCCCAGGTGCGGATCGATCAGCAGATGGTCGACACATCACCCAATTGCGGCAACATGCTTGCTGCCGTTGGCCCGTTTGCCATCGAAGCCGGTTTGATCAGAACGACAGGACCGGTAACGCGGGTGCGGATACACAATGTCAACACCGGCAAGCTGATTGAGGCGGAGGTCCCGACGCCGGATGGCCGTGTGGCCTATCTCGGCGATGCATCGATTGACGGGGTGCCGGGGCACGCTGCGCCGATTGCCCTGACATTCATGGACGCCGCCGGCGCACGGACCGGCAGGCTGTTTCCAACGGGCCATCCACGCGAGATCATCGACGGTATCGACGTCACCTGCATCGATTGCGCCATGCCGATGATGATACTTGAGGCCGCAGCCATCGGGGCAACGGGCTATGAGAGCGCTGCCGAACTCAACGCCGACCATGCCCTCCTCGAGCGGCTGGAAAGGCTGCGGCTGCAGGCGGGCCAGCGCATGGGCATGGGCGACGTGCGGACCCAGGTCACGCCCAAACCCGTCCTTATCTCGACGCCGAAAGCCGGCGGTGATCTGAACGTGCGCTATTTCATGCCGCACCAGTGCCATCCCTCCCTCGCCACGACGGGAGCCGTCGGCATCGCCACGGCATGCATCAGCGATGCCACGGTCGCATCACGCCTGATCGGAGGACGCAAGCTTCCGGTCAATCTTGTTCTCGAACATCCGAGCGGCCGTCTGGAAGTCAAGCTGGAATCCCGCAATGGCACAACGGTCGCCGGCATACTGCGGACCGCCCGTCGTCTGTTCGAGGGGCAAGTCTTTGCCAAACCTGTAGCGCAAATGGTTTGCGCAGCATAATTGAACGCGGTTGCCGGGAGGGCATCGCACATCTGGGAGGAAATACCATGCATAAACTCATGCTCGCTCTGGCGGCGACGGTTGCATTCGCAGGATCGGCGTTTGCCGAACCTGTCCGCATCAGCGTCGGCTCCTACAATCTCAACAACCTGCCGTTTCCGGTCGCCTCGGGTCTGGGCCTTTATGAAAAGGAAGGGCTTGATGTCACCGTCGAGAATTTTGCCTCGGGCGGTTCGAAGACGCTGCAGGCGCTCGTCGCCGGCTCGACCGACATAGCCGTCGGCTTCTACGATCACACGATCCAGATGCAGGCGCAAAAGAAGAACGTTGTTGGCATTGTGCTGCTGGCGCGCAATTCGGGGCTGGTGCTTGCAGGCGGCAAGAACAGCACATTCGATCCGGCAAAGCCCGAAACCATCAAGGGCGCCAAGATCGGCATTACCGCCCCCGGCTCCTCGTCGGATTTCTTCGTTCGCTACTATCTGCAGCGCCACCAGCTTTCGGCGGATGACGTTTCGCTCATCGGCGTCGGTTCCGGCTCGGCAGCCGTCGCCGCTCTCGAACAGGGAAAGGTCGACCTCCTGGTGAACTACGATCCGGCGGCGACCTTCATTGAAGCCAAGGGCGTCGGCAAAATCCTGATCGACGCGCGCAGCGACGACGGCGCCAAGGAGATCTACGGCGGCATCTATCCGACCTCGGTTCTCTACGCCACGCAGTCCTACATCGACAAGAATCCGGAGACGATCCAGAAGGTCGTCAATGCAACGGTCAAGGCCCTGGAGTGGATGAACAAGAGCGCTCCCGAGGAAATCGTTCAAAAACTTCCTGAGGCCTTCATTTCCGGAGACAAGGAAACCTACATAAAGGCCGTGGCAAACGCCAAGCCCATCTTCTCCATCGACGGTCGCTTCAACGAGGCCGAAGTCGAAACGCCGCTGGCAGTCCTGAAAAGCTTCAATGACAAGGTGGCGGCAACGGATATCGACCTAAAGAAGACCTACACCAACAATTTCGTCGACAAAGCGCCGCACGAAGGCACGAACTGAGGGAGAGAACCATGGCCTTGGCAATGGTAAAACCGGTTGCGGCTGCAGCCGTTGAACAAACGCGAAAAGCGATGGTGTCCATCGATTCGGTAACGATGTCATTCGGCACATTCGTTGCGGTGGAGAACGTCGATCTGACGGTGGCCGATGGGGAGTTTCTTGCCATCGTCGGTCCCACCGGATGCGGCAAGAGCACGATATTGAACGCCATTGCCGGACTGCTCAAGCCGTCCGGCGGCCGTGTCTCGATTGATGGCAATCCGGTATCGGGCATCCAGAACGATATCGGTTACCTGTTCCAGCAGGACGCCCTGCTGCCCTGGAAAACCGCAATCGAGAATGTTGAACTCGGGCTGCTGTTCAAAGGCGTGGCAACGGCGGAACGCCGCGAGCGGTCGATGATGTGGCTGGCCAAGGTGGGCTTGAAGGGTTTTGAGCAGCGATATCCGCACCAGCTGTCCGGCGGCCAGCGCAAGCGTGTGCAGATGGCGCAGGCGCTGATTACCGGCCCGAAAGTCATTCTGATGGACGAGCCGTTTTCGGCGCTTGATATCCATACCCGGCATCTGATGCAGAATGAGCTCCTGCGCCTGTGGCAGGAGGAGCGCCGCGCCGTGGTGATGATCACCCATGACCTGGAGGAAGCGATAGCGCTCGGCGACCGGGTGGCGGTGCTTGCCGCGGGGCCGCGCAGCCGGGTTATCGACAGCTTCGACGTGGACCTTGCGAGACCGCGCGACGTCGCTGAAATCAAACTGGATCCACGTTTTATGGATCTGTACCGCAATATCTGGGCGTCGCTGCGCGGCGAAGTGGAGAAGAGCTATGAACGTCGCGACTGAACGACTTATCCAACTGGGGTTGCTTGTGGCCATTCTCGGCGGCTGGCAGCTTGGCGTATCGACCGGTGTCATCGACGTGTTCTTTTTTCCGGCACCCGTCGACATTTTCAACCAGATCGTCAACTGGGTCATCGATCCCAGTTTTTATCGCCACGTCACGATCACGCTGACGGAAACCGTTCTGGGCTATGTCATCGGAACGGGACTTGGTGTTGCCGCCGGCGTCTGGCTCGGTCTCAGCCGCAGTGCCGCGCGCATTCTCGATCCGTTCATCAAGGGCCTCAATGCCATTCCGCGCGTGGTGCTTGCGCCGATCTTCGTGCTGTGGCTCGGGCTTGGGTTGTGGTCGAAGGTGGCGCTCGCCGTCACACTGGTGTTCTTCATCACGTTCTTCAACGCCATGCAGGGCGTGCGCGAAGTCAATCCGGTGGTTCTGGCCAATGCCCGTATTCTCGGTGCAAAGCGTTCGGAACTCCTGCGCCATGTTTACTTTCCCGCTGCCGCCAGCTGGATTCTGTCCTCCCTGCGCACCTCCGTCGGCTTCGCAGTCGTTGGCGCCATCATCGGTGAATACCTTGGCGCGTCGGCAGGCCTTGGCTATCTGATCGCGCAGGCGGAAGGCAATTTCGATGCAGTCGGCGTTTTTGCCGGTATCATCATCCTGGCCGTCTTTGTTCTCGTCATCGACCGCGTGCTCGACGTGGTGGAGAACCGGCTGATCAAATGGCGACCGAACACGGCTGAAGAGAAGACAGCCTGATCCGGTCAGGCTGCCTGGTGACAGCCATAAATGCGGTTTGCCGCGGTGCTTTCCGGGACTTCTCAGGAGGCATCGCGGTCTTGAACCGTCACGCGCAGAATTTTCCCGGCTGCATCGAACAGAATGACTTCCTCGCCGGAACGCCGGGACACTTCACCCGTCTGGCGGTGCGTTGCGACCAGACGCCAAACCGATCTGGCCGATTGGGGCGACAGCTCTTCGATCAGATCGTCCTCGGCAACCTGATCGGGATAGCTTGCAAAATAGACCTTGAATGCGTCCAGGATAGCCTCCTGCCCGGCAATCTCGCCGATACCGCTCGATTCATAGACGGCATCGATTGCGAAAAAGCCGGCAAGTGCCTCAAAGTCGAGGGCATTGATGGCAGCGTGGTAAAGGCGGGTTGTTTCAACGGGACTGAACGGCATGAGAGGGGCTTACTCCGGTTTGAGCCTGTGGACAGTGCACTATCCCTCGCATTTGTTCCAGAACGCCCGTGCCCGAAATCGCAGGCGTTTGACAGCCGCCGCCGCTTCAAGGACATAATTGTCCGTGCACTGTTTCGGTGCAGCAGTGGATGCAGCGGTCTTTCAGCAACGGGGTGAAAACAAGTGCAGACAGCACACACGGATATCCGTCAGAAGCATATGGCGGTGCGGACCCATGCACTGGACTTCTGGATGGCGCGCGCCGCCGTCCTCGTCGTTGCCGGATTGCAGTTCCTGCTGGTGAATGATTTTTCGTGGGGGCCGCGCTGGCTCGCGCCGGTGATCGAGCTTTTGCTGCTGGCGCCGCTTTCCATGGCAACCGCATGGGTGCAGACGCGGGCAAGGCAGGCAACGACGGACGAGCATTTTCATCTGGTCGGGCGTTCGCGGCGCCTGATCCGCCGCGCCGCCCTCGGCCTGACAATCCTGATCACGTTCATGAACTTTGTCGCGCTGTATTTTCTTGTAAGAGCCCTTCTCGGCGGTCACGCCGGATCGGCGCAGACACTGCTGATCGATGCGGTCAACATATGGGTGACGAACGTCATCGCCTTCACGCTTTGGTACTGGAGCATCGACCGCGGCGGCCCGGCCAGCCGCGGGCTGACATCAAAAACCTATGGTGATTTCCAATTCCCGCAAATGGTCATTCAGGATGAACGGCTGAAAGACTGGTCACCCGGCTTCATCGATTACCTCTTTCTGTCATTCACCAACGCGACGGCTTTCTCGCCGACCGACACGATGCCCCTGTCACCACGGGCAAAACTGCTCATGATGGCGGAAGCGTCGCTCTCCCTCCTGACCATCGCCCTTGTCGCAGCACGCGCCGTCAATATCCTGGCGTAGCGGCGGAACCGGAAGCCCTGATGAACGAGAAGCGCATTCACCGGATTTTCGAGATCAGCATCCTGTTGAAGGGCGCCCATGCGCTCATCGAGTGTATCGGCGGTCTGATCCTGGTTTTTGTCAACACGGCCTCTATCCGGTTGATGGTGAACACGTTCACACAGACGAGACTCCTGGACGATCCCGATGATTATATCGCCACGCACCTTGCAAGGCTTGCCAGCGATTTCTCCGTCAGCAGCCAGCATTTCTATGCCTTTTATCTGCTGAGCCATGGCCTCATCAAAGCCCTGCTTGTCATTGCGCTGCTGCGCAACAAGCTGTGGGCCTATCCGCTGTCCCTCGTGGTTCTGGGGCTGTTCATCGCCTATCAGCTTTATCGCTACTCCTACACGCAGAGTCCGGCGCTCATCGTGCTGACGGTTTTCGACCTGTTTGTCATGCTGCTCATCTGGCACGAGTATCGACTGGTTCAAAAGCACGTCGCGCGGTAGGTCACCCCGATTGCGCTGAAATCCCTTTTATGGTTGTCAGAGTTCCATAAAGGACTCGAACCCGCCATAGATCATGCGCTTGCCATCGAAGGGCATCTCCCATTTATCGCTGGCAAGTCGGGGATCCGCTATGGCTTTCTTGTTGGTTTCGTCCCGCTGCTTTCGTGACGCATGAACAATCCACGAAAAGACGACGACTTCATCGTCCTTCGCCTGCACGGCGCGCGGAAACGAGGTGAGTTCGCCATAGGGAACGTCATCGCCAAGGCATTCTACATAGGCCAGCGCGCCATGTTCCTTCCAGACGTCGCCAGCCACGCGCGCCATGGCCTTGTAGGCGTCGATCTTGTCCTTCGGCACAGCAAGCACAAATCCATCAACATAGGTCATCATACCCTCCTCATTCGGTTCAACGGCCCTAGGACGATTGAACGGGCCAACATTCTACATCGTTCCCGTTTTTATTCGGGCGCTTACATACCTTTCGGCCAATGGCGTGTCGCTTCAAGCGATTCACCCGTCTCAAGCAGGCTCTTGAGGCTCGAGAGAAGGCTGGGCCATCCCGTGGAAACCTTTTCGATCAGCTTGGATTCCGGCCGGTCCATCTCATGGACTACAGTCAGTTTCACCATATCGCCCATCGGATCAAGCTCATAGGTGAGGCGCGAAAATCCCTCCTGCTTCAATTCCGGCATGAATTCGTTGCGCCAGGACAGAACGAGGCGTTTGGGCGGATCGATTTCAATAACCTCTCCGGCATCGCCGACCCGCCCGTCCGGAATCATGAGCTTCCACGAGGAACCGGGCTGCCAATCGCAATCCTGCCAGGTTCCCGCCCAATACTGCCGGGTAAATTCCGGATCGATCAGGGCGTGCCAGAGCTTTTCCGGCGTTGTGCGGATATAGGTCACGTACACAAATCGGGGTTTAGTCATGGCCGTCTTCCTCCAGGGTTTTCTTGAGTTCATCGAGGGTGCGCAGCGGACCCTGTTCATACTTGTGGATCCAGCGCGTGGAAATTTCATGGATCGGCACCGGGTTGAGGTAGTGCAGCTTTTCCCTGCCCCGCCAGACCGTCGCGATGAGATTGGCCTCTTCCAATATTGCAAGATGCTTGGTTACGGCCTGACGCGTCATGTCGATGCCCTCGCAGAGTTCGCCCAGCGTCTGGCCGTTCCTGGCAAAGAGATTGTCGAGCAATTGGCGCCGGCTCACATCGGCAAGGGCCCGGAATGTCGCGTCTATGGTCATATCTACATTATGCAACCTTTTAGTTGCATGTCAAACCATTACGCGATGCCGCTGGGTTACACACCCTGTGCAACAGCCATGCATCAAAACTTGAAAAATGAAATACTGACGAAATAACAATGGAGTAACCGCTCTTTCTAAAGCGGTTACTCGCACTCTTTTGCTCTGAATGGTCAAAGACCGTTCTTTTTGAGAATCTCCGGCGCATTCGCCTTGGTGATGGTTTCAGTACCGAGAACGATCTTCTTTTCCACCTTTTCGCCCGCCAGAACTTTCAGCGCCTGGCGCAATCCCTCCGCTCCGGGTGTCGGGTAGAGGAATGTTGCGGCGAGCTCGCCCTTGTTGACCCACTGGACGCCTTCATTCGGCAGTCCGTCGACACCAAGGAACAGGATATCCTTCTCGCGCCCCGCATCCTTGGCGGCGAGATAGGCACCATAGGCCATCGGATCATTGTGGCCGTAGACCAGCTTGATGTCCTCATGGTTGCGCAGGGCGGTTGCCATGATGTTGTAGGCCTGATCCTGCTTCCAGTCGCCGGACTGCTTGTCCAGGAGATAGGTGATGCCCTTCTCCGCGTCGGTGTATTTGTGGAAACCGTTGCTGCGGTCATGGCTTGCCTGCGTGCCGAGGCCACCCCAGATTTCGACGACGGTGCCCTTGGCCTTGCCCTTGCCGCCGAGGAGTTCCACGGCATGTTGTCCCGCCGCTTCGCCGATCACCACATTGTCGCCGCCGATCCACTGGGTGAACTTGTCGGTATCGACGTTGCGGTCAAGCACGATCACCGGAATGCCGGCATCCATCGCCTTTTCCACGACACCGGTCAGGCCTGCGGATTCCTTGGGTGAAATCAGGATTGCGTCCACCTCCTGCCGGATGAAATTTTCAACGTCGGCCACCTGCTTTTCCGTCTTGTCCTGGCCATCGGCGACAAGCAGCTCAACATTCGGATGGTTTTTGGCTTCGGCAACCAGATCCTTGTTGAACTGGACGCGCCAGGGCTCGACGGTCGTGGTCTGGCTGAAGCCGATGACATACTTATCCTTGGCCCATGCGCCCGGCATGTGCAGCGCCAGCGGCGCGATGAAGGCGGTTGCCATTGCCAATCTGGCAAAATGTCTGCGTGTCAGATTCATCATATCCTCCCTGATATTGCTTGTTGTCAGTTCATTCCCCCTGCCCTTGCCGGTTTTCTGGCTTGCCGGGCACGGATTTCTTGGACGGCGTGGCTGTCATGAGCTGGTGGAGAAAAAACAGCCATCCGCTGGAGCGCCGCTCCTGCAGCAGCACCGCCACGATGATGATGATGCCCTTGAGCACCAATTGCGTGTTGCTGTCGATATTGTTGAGCTGCAGGATATTGCTGAGAAAGCCGAAGATGAGGACGCCGACAAGGGTGCCGATCATCGAGCCGCGGCCGCCCATCAAGCTGGTGCCGCCGATCACCACGGCGGCAATGGCGTCGAGTTCAAGCCCCATGCCCGCATCGGGCTTTCCCTGCCTGTATTGCGCGACATAGAGAATGCCCGCCAGCGCGGCGAGATATCCCGATATGGCATAGACGCTGATCTTTACCCGCCAGACCGGCACACCGGCGAGCCGCGCCGCCTCTTCATTGCCGCCGATGGCATAGATGTACCGTCCGAACTTGGTGTATTTCAGGATCACCCAGAACAGGAGAATGATGCCGGCGAAAATCAGACCCGGCACCGGAATCAGCCCGAAAATGAGCGCGCGCAGGAATTCGAAATTCGCCGTCGCGTTGCTGCCGGTATAGACCGGCCAGACCGCCGTATTCTGGCCCGCCGTCAGGCGGGCAATGCCCAGTCCCGCCACCATCATGGCAAGTGTCACGATGAAGGGCTGCAGGCGACCGCCGACGATGACGAGGCCGTTGACCATGCCGAGCATGAAACCGACGGCAGGAACCACCACGAGTACCAGCAGCACGCCGGCCTTTGCATCTGCGCCGGAGGCGACCCACCAGGCAACAGCGGCCGCGGCGACCACAGCCACAAGGGCGATGATGCGGTTCAGTTGCGTCCGGTCATTTTCGGGCTCGCCAAACGAGCGGCCGGGCACCTTGGCAAGGAACAGCCCTGCCCCCAGCACAACAAGGAATGCCAGCACGAAAATGGCGGGAACGCCGATGGAATAGGCGGCCGACCAGCCCTCATTGGTCAGAAGCATGGCGCAGACGACGGAACCCAGCGCAAGCACGGACCCGACCGAGAGGTCAATTCCGGCAATGAGGATCACCAGCGTCATGCCCACGGCGGTAATGCCGGTAACCGAAATCTGCCGGAAAACATCGGACAGGTTGCCGTAGGATAGGAAAATATTGTGCCCCTTGGACGAGATCGGCGATGAGAAAATGCCGACCAGAAACAGCAGCACCAATCCCCAGTAGAGCTTGGTTGCATTCAGCAGGCGCTTGATCCGGCCAAGATTGCCTTGGGATGACTGCATGGTCTGCTCGCTCGTTCGTGTCATGCCGCGTCCCTTGTCAGAGCCGTGCCCAGGGGGGTCGCCAGTTCCATCACCTGTTCTTCGGAAAACGCTGTGCTCTCAAGAATGCCCGCCGCCCTGCCCTCGCACATCACGAGGATGCGGCTGGAGAGCGCAAGGAGTTCCGGCAATTCGGAACTCACCATGATCACCGCAACGCCGGACAGGGCGAGCTTTTTCAGGAGCTCGTAGATTTCATCCTTGGCGCCGACGTCGATCCCCCGGGTCGGTTCATCCAAGAGGACGACGCTGGGCCGGGTTTCCAGCCATTTGCCCAGCACGATCTTTTGCTGGTTGCCGCCGCTCAGCTGATCGATCTTCTGGTCCGGGCCATCGCAGCGCACGTGCATCGCTTTGATGATCCGGCCCGCTACGGGGTCCTCGCGCCGGCGGCTGATCCAGCCAAACGGCGCGAGCCACGGCAAGGACGGCAGCACGGCATTGGCCCGGATGTCCGCATCCATGAGAAGACCCGTTCCCTTGCGGTCCTCGGTGAGGAAGGCAATGCCCTTCGCCACCGACCGGCGCGGGGTCAGGGAAGCGGCGGCAAGGCTGGCGCCGTTGCGGGTGATCGTGCCGGAGCGTTCTCCAGTCGCCGCGCCAAAAATCAGTTCGAGCACTTCAGTGCGCCCGGAACCGAGCAGCCCGCCGATCCCGAGAATTTCACCGGCGTGGAGATCGAAGCTCACATCGTCAACGACATTGTGCATGCTGCCGCGCGAATTCGGGCGGCGCAGGCCGAGATGGCGCGCTTCAAGCACAATCGGCCTGCCCGATCTATCCGCCTTGGGTTCCGGTGCAGCCAGATCGCGCCCAACCATCATGCGGATGAGATCGCGCTCGCTTACATCCTGCGCCCGGCGCGTGGCGATGAAGCTGCCGTCGCGCAACACGGTGATCTTGTCGGCAAGCGAGAATATTTCATTCATCCGGTGGGAAATGTAGATAATGGCAACGCCGTTGCGGGCCAGTTCCCGCACAAAACTTGCCAGTCTCTGGGCTTCGGCCTCCGACAGCGCCGAGGTCGGCTCGTCCAGAACCAGCACGTCGGCATTCAGGGACAATGCGCGGGCAATCTCGACAAGCTGCTGCTCGCCGACGCGCAAATTCTCCACATCGGCACGCGGATCGATATCGATGCCGAAGCGGTCGAGCAGTTGCGCGCTCCTCGTCTCGATGCTCTTGCGATCAATGAACAGGCCGCCGATCAACGGCTCGCGCCCGAGAAAAATATTCTCGGACACGCTGAGGCTTGGAATGAGATTGAGTTCCTGGTGGATGATGGCGATGCCGTTATGCTCGGCTTCGCGCGGCGAAGCGAAGTCGACCGCCCGCCCCCGGACAAGCATGTCACCGCCGCTGCGGCGATGCACGCCGCTGAGGATTTTCACCAGCGTCGACTTGCCCGCACCGTTCTCCCCCATGATGGCATGAATCTCGCCCGGATAGATGTCGAGATCGATACTTCGCAGGGCAACAATATGAGCGAATGACTTGCTGATGCCGCGCATCGAGACGATCGGCAGCTGACTATCCAAAATGTTCCTCCCAAAACATTCTTTCAAGTTAATATGTAACATGTTAGATGTTATTAGGCAGGAGTCAAATGCTTCATTCGGAGAAATGGAATTCAGCCTCCCGCCATGCAACAGGGCCTACCGGGGAGCTTTGGACGTGCAATTGGGGTCAGGCGGCAAGAGTTTCAGGGAACAGAAGGTCGTCGCGGTCACACGCAAGGACCAGGTTTATTCCATCCTGCGGCAGGCCATCATTTCATCGCAGCTTGCGCCCGGCGAAGCCATCCGCAAGGAACTGGTGGCGCTGCAGCTCGGCGTATCGCGCACGCCGGTCAGCGATGCCATCAACCGCCTCGCCGACGAAGGCCTGGTGGAGATTTACCCGCAAACCGGCACTTTCGTTGCCCGGCTGCGCCTCGACAAGATCGAGACCGCCCAGTTCGTGCGCATTGCCCTGGAAACGGCGGCCATCCGGCGGGCGGCGGAGCGCAGCACGGCTGACATCGTGCAGCGCCTGCGCGACAATCTTGACCGGCAGCGCAAGGCGGCGGACTCCAGGGATTTCGAAGGGTTTTACGCGCTCGACGAGGAATTGCACGATATGATCTGCGATGCGGCGGGTTTGGTCGGATTGCGCGAAATTGCCGCCAAGGAGCGCAGCCAGATCGACCGCGTGCGGCGGCTGCTCCTGCACTACGAAACGCGTATGGTCGAAACGCTGAAAGAGCACCAGGCTATTGTTGATGCCATTGCCGACAACAGCGTCGAGCGCGCGGCGGCGGCGATGGAAGAGCATATTTCCAAGATGGGCAAAATGCTGCTGCAGCTGCAGACCAAACGGCCGGAGCTGTTTGCCGATTAGCAAACCGCCGCTTGCCGCGGCCTAGTCCGCATGCAGGTCACGCGGAATTGCCGGGCCGACCTCGAGTTCGCGGAATTCCGCCGCAAAGCCGCCCCGCTGCGGCGAACAGGCCATGATACCGACCGACGCATCGTCTTTGGGAAACGGCGCGAGCCTCGCCAGCCGCCATGGCGCATCATTGATGGCATATTGGACCCGCACCGCGTCATCATGGCGGGTGAGCCGGATGTGCACCGCGTCGTCGACACGGGCGCTTTGCAGGGGAATGACGGACCAATCGGATATGCGGTTGGTCACGACAACGCTGAAATGCATGAGTCCGTCGGTATATTCGATGCCGGTCTTGATCCAGGTCCGGGCGTCGATCCGCAGCATCAGACCGGCCTGATCATAGAGTTCCCGGTAATCGCCGCGCACCGTCACGCGGGCGCTGAAATCACCGCTGACCGGCGCCAGATAGGCATGGCCGTTGTCGCGCTCGAAACCATAGAAGGTGTGCTGCCAGAAATCGGTGTTCTCAGCCGTCGCAAGCGAGAGCAGACGCGCATCGCCGTGATGGGACGGCGGCGCATTGAGCCAGTTGAACGCATCAGTCATCACTCTCTCCGCACGCGAATCCGGCCTCAAACGGCAAATGCGGTGTAGCAGATTGCGGCTGGCGCTGAAACGCGCCGATTTCTGATCTTGCGGTCGCTGAAAGTCGGGATGCGCGATGGCTTTCGTGATTCACGCATATTCATGTCGGATTAACGGAGCAAAGTCTCACGAATGCAGTGTTTGCGGGCGTTCATCGGCTGGCGTGAAGCGGAACGGCTTTTGAAAATGCCCTCTCTCCGCCAAGACGTTCAGTTCGCGATTTGCCGCCATGACGGCCAGCTCATCCACATCGCGCACACCGCTTTCATAGATCGCAATGACAATCCGGGCGAGCTGGTTGCAGCGAGCGTGGGTTTTCGGGCAGCGATCGAGCATTTTTGAAGCCCGGTCATGGGCCTGCTGCATGATGTCCCAATCCGTCGTGGAGTGAATGCGTTGGTCCCTGCTTGAAAAAGGCATGACACACTCCCTGGATATGACTGAAAGTTTTGCAATGCCGCACTGCCGTGCCTGAGGCACGCCAAAATCGCGGACAAAACGAGTAGATTCCTCTTTGCGCCGGAACGCAAATCACACCCGACAAAGCTGGTGATAACTATTTTGTGATAGGCATTTTGGGTTATAAACGCCAACCATTTTTTGTTGACCAGACCGCTCATGTTTTGTATGGCTCACTTGTTCCGGGGTCCATTGCTGGCGCAACCGAAATTTGCTTTGCAAGCCATACAAATCAAAGAGGTTTTCATGAAAATCAACTTTCCGACTTTTGCAAGTGCCGCGGCGCTCGCTGTTGCCTTGATCGCCGCGCCGGCGATGGCGCAGAACGCCGATGGCATCGTTGTCTACAATGCGCAGCATGAAAGCCTCACCAAGGCGTGGGCCGACGGTTTCACCAAGGAAACCGGCATCAAGGTGACGATCCGCAACGGCAAGGACATGGAACTGGCCAACCAGATCGTGCAGGAAGGCGCTGCTTCCCCGGCTGACGCATTCCTGACGGAAAATTCCCCGGGAGTGGTTCTGGTCGACAATGCCAAGCTGTTCGCACCGCTCGACAAGGCAGTGCTCGATCAGGTGCCGGCCAATTACCGCCCGGAACATGGCCGCTGGACCGGCGTTGCCGCCCGTTCCACCGTGTTCGCCTATGACAAGAACAAGCTGACGGAAGACAAGCTGCCGAAGTCGCTGCTCGACCTTGCCGATGCAAGCTGGAAGGGCCGCTGGGGCGCCGCACCGGCTGGCGCGGATTTCCAGGCAATCGTCAGCGCGCTTCTGGAACTCAAGGGTGAGGAAGCCACAGCCAAGTGGTTGAAGGCACTCAAGGAAAATGCGACCGCCTACAAGGGCAACAGCGTCGCCATGAAGGCCGTCAATGCCGGAGAAATCGAAGGCGCGGTGATTTATCACTATTACTATTTCGGCGATAAGGCCAAAACCGGCGAAAACACCAAGAACGTGTCCCTGCACTACTTCAAGCATGAGGATCCGGGCGCATTCGTCAGCATTTCCGGCGGCGGTGTTCTGGCTTCGAGCAAGCACAAGGAAGATGCCCAGGCGTTCCTGAAGTGGGTCACCGGCAAGGCTGGCCAGGCAGTATTGAAGGACGGGGATTCCTTCGAATATGCCGTTGGCAAGGATGCGGCATCCAATGCCGCTCTGGTGCCTCTGGCCGATCTGCAGGCGCCGAAGGTCGAACCTTCGAAGCTGAACAGCAAGAAGGTGACGGACCTGATGACGGCAGCGGGCCTGCTGTAACCACAATGCCGGTTAGCCGGCAATGAAATAACTCTGGACACCTCCTGCACAGACATTTGATCTTGCAGGGGGTGTTGTTCGATTCCCCTTCGGGTATGAAGGCCAATCTTGGCCGCCGGCGGGTGTTCGTGCATATGAAAGCAAATGTGAATTGTTGTCTACCGGATCAATGAACGGCCAACGTCCCGATGCAGCTGCTGCGCAGCTGGCCTTGGTCCCGCATCATGCCGTGCGTCGCCTGCCGTTTTTATCCGTGTTCGGCCTTGCCGGGCTTGTTGCCCTGCTTAGTCTTCTGCCACTCGGTTTCGTCATCTGGGTTACCATCCAGACCGGCTGGGATACGGTGGTCACCCTGGTGTTCCGCGCCCGCGTCGGCGAACTCCTGATCAATACGGTGCTGCTGGAAGTCTGGACAATCCCGCTTTCCATCGTTCTGGCGGTCAGCCTTGCCTGGCTGACCGAGCGCACCGACCTGCCTGGCGCCCGCCTGTGGGCATGGCTCGCGGTTGCGCCGCTTGCCGTCCCGGCCTTCGTCCACAGCTATGCCTGGATCAGCATGGCCCCCAGCCTGCACGGCCTGTTCGGCGGCGTGCTGGTTTCCGTTCTGGCTTATTTCCCGTTTCTCTATCTTCCGGTCGCGGCGCAGATGCGGCGCGTCGATCCGGCCATGGAAGATGTCGGCGCATCGCTTGGCCTCGGGCCATGGCGGGTCTTCTTCCGGGTGCTCCTGCCGCAGTTGCGTTTTGCCATTTGCGGCGGCTCCCTGCTGATCGGCCTGCATCTTCTGGCGGAATACGGCCTTTTCGTCATGATCCGCTTCGATACCTTTGCGACAGCCATCGTCGACCAGTTCCAGTCGACCTTCAACGGTCCTGCCGCCAACATGCTGGCCGGTGTTCTGGTGCTGTGCTGCGCCGGTTTGCTGGCTCTGGAAGCGTTGATCCGCGGCAATGAACGCTATGCCCGTGTCGGCTCGGGATCGGCCCGCCCGATCACAAAGTACCGGCTGGGCTGGCTCGCCCTGCCTTGCCTGCTCATTCCGCTGGCAACCACGGCGCTGGCGCTGGGCGTTCCATTCGTCACCCTTGGCCGCTGGCTGATCGCCGGCGGCGCATCGGTGTGGAAGCTGAACGAAATCGGCACTGCCTTCGGGACAACACTGCTGCTGGCCGTTGCCGGGGCCTTGCTGGCCACCGTCGCAGCGACGCCCATGGCTTGGCTTTCCGTGCGGGCTCCCGGCCGCATGCAGCGAGCCCTCGAGGCCTGCCATTATTATGTCGGCTCCCTGCCCGGTGTCGTTGTCGCGCTGGCGCTTGTGACCATCACAGTGCGTGTTGTCCTGCCGCTCTATCAGACGGCGGCGACATTGCTGCTCGCCTACGGGCTGCTCTTCCTGCCGCGCGCCCTCGTCGGACTGCGGGCCAGCATCGCGCAGGCGCCTGTCGAACTGGAGCGGGCAGCCATGGCGCTCGGGCGCACGCCGGTGCAGGCGGTCACGCGCATTACCATGCGGCTGGCCGCGCCCGGCGCCGCCGCCAGCGTAGCATTGGTGGCACTCGGCATTACCAACGAATTGACGGCCACGCTGATGCTTGCGCCCAATGGCACGCGTACATTGGCGACGGAATTCTGGTCGTTGACCAGCGAGATTGATTACGCGGCGGCCGCGCCCTATGCACTGATGATGGTGGTGCTGTCCCTGCCCCTCACGCTCCTGCTGCATGCCCAATCGAAACGGATTATTGGACGATGACCTTTCTCGACATTCGCGGTGTAACAAAACGATACGGTGTCACCACCGCCGTCGATGACGTCACGCTGTCAGTCCCGGCGGGCAGCCGCACGGCGGTTGTCGGTCCATCGGGATCGGGCAAGACCACCCTGCTACGGCTCATCGGCGGGTTCGAAGCCCCGGACAGCGGCCAGGTGACACTGAATGGCGACGTATTGGCCGAGGGCGCGACGATCGTTCCGGCGCATCGCCGCAGTGTCGGGTTCGTGACGCAGGATGGCTCGCTTTTCCCGCACCTGACCGTCGCCGACAATATCGGCTTTGGCCTGGACAAGCGCAGTCCCGACCGCAGCCAGCGCATCCTTGCCCTCATGGATATGGTCGAGCTCGATCCCATCATGCTGAACCGCCGGCCGCATCAGCTTTCCGGCGGACAGCAGCAACGGGTCTCGCTTGCCCGTGCCCTCGCACGCCAGCCCAAGCTGATGCTGCTGGACGAGCCGTTTTCCGCGCTCGACACCGGTCTGCGCGAAAACATGCGCAAGGCTGTTGCGGCGGTTCTGAAAAAAGCCGGCATTACCACCATTCTGGTCACCCACGATCAGGCGGAGGCCCTGTCCTTTGCCGATCAGGTCGCCGTGATGCGGCAGGGCAAACTGGTTCAGGCCGGACCGCCGCGCTCGCTCTATCTGAACCCGTCGGACCGCACGACGGCCTCGTTTCTCGGCGATGCAATTCTGCTGCCGGCGCAGATCGGCAACGGCTGGATCGATTGCGCCTTTGGCCGGTTGAAGGCGCGGACAGCAGAACGGCTGGGCACAGCGGAAATCATGCTGCGCCCCGAACAGCTGAAACTTGTCTCCGTCACCGAGAGCGACGCCGTGGCCGCCCCTGACGGGAATGCCGGTTATGGCAAGGTCGTTGACATCGAATTCGGCGGCGCGGTGTGCACGGTGACGCTTGCCATCATGGGAGACCACGGTTCTTGCAATGGCCAGAGGGCCGCGCCGGTGCAGATAAAATGTTCCGCAGTCAATCTTCCTGCAACCGGGGATCACGTGCGCATTGAAGTCCTTGGCGAGCCGCATATATTTGGCTGATGCGGTTGCTGTTCCGGAATCGGAAAGCGCAACTGCTTAAACAAGCATGCTCCCGGAAGGAACACCCATGCCGCTCTCCATGTACCAGATTTCAGTCCCGGTCTTTATCCGCGGGTTTTCGATCGTCTCGGCGCTGATTGCCAAGGCCGAATCCTATGCGCAGGAAAAGAAGATCGACCCTTCCGTGCTTGTCAGCGCGCGCCTGGCCCCCGACATGCTGCCGTTTTCGGGACAGATCCAACGGGCCAGTGACACATCCAAGGCGACCATTGCCCGCCTGACCGATGTCAAAGTGCCAAGCTTCCCCGACGATGAAGTGAGCTTTGCCGATCTGAAGGCGCGGATAGACAAGACCGTGGCCTTTCTGGAAGGCCTGGACACATCAGTGCTCGATGACAGCGAAGGCCGCGAGGTTACCCTGAGCTTTGGTCCGCACAAGGCGCATCTGGGCGGCCATGACTACATGCTGCAGTTCGCGTTGCCGAACTTCTTTTTCCACGTCGCCACCGCCCATGACATCCTGCGGCACAATGGGGTTCCCATCGGCAAGCTGGATTATCTGGGCGCCTACAGCAACTAAAAGAGAAGCCGTTAGCGCTGTCTTGCCTTGCGGGCAGCGTAGCGGCGATCGCGTTCCGCCTTGCGCTCGGCCTCATCGGCGATGACGCGGGCGATCCGGTTGCTTGACTCGGCCTGCTGCGCCTTTGCGGCGGCTTCTGCTGCTTCTGCCACGGCTGCGGCTTCCGCAAGCTTGCGGTCCCGTTCTTCCTGCCTTGCGCGCTCGCGCTCTGCCTGCCGTGCCGCACGTGCCGCCGCAATGGCTTCCCGTTCTGCGCGTTTTGCCTGCACCTCAGGGTCGGTCGGCTTTGGTGCTTTTTCGAACTTTTTGAGAAGCAGTTGCTTGGCCTCGGCCGCCGCTTTGCGGCGATCAGCGAATTCATTGAGATGTTTCAAACCGGGGTAGTCCTTGTATGGGTCGTTTTGGATCTGCCGGAGGCGCGCCCGGCACCTGCCGTTTACGCTACAACGCACCGCATCACGCAGCGCCGCAGATAGAGTTCCTGTAACCTACCCGGCTCGCCGTGACAATGAAAGCCCCGTCTAAAGACCAATTGAATTATCAAGATTTCCGGCTCATTGTAATATCTGGTGTCGATTGGCAAAAAGAACGTGAAAACCTTCGGGTCACGCACCATATCTCTGGAAACGATCAGGCGTCACAATCTGGCACCACGGACGGACGCCCATGGGAGAGCAACATGGCTCACTTTGAATATCAATTGCATGCCTTTGATCTTGATAGCAAATTTGGTTTTGCTGACGGCAATATGTTTGGCGCGCTGCTGCGCGAAAAACTCGGCAAGCTGGCACCCAACAAGCGCGAGGTGCTGGTCGAATGCGTCAAACGCTTCCTGTTGCCGGCCATTCCGCGCCGGGTACAGACAATGATTGTTGCCAAGGGCCATAACCCGATCCGGCTGGTTGCCGGCGAAACCATCGACGATGTCGAAGATGTCACGGTCGGCATCCGGGAAAAGGACGTGTTGCAGATTGCCCGCGAGCTTCTGCGCCGCGTCAAGTCCTAGACGGGTTCACTCCGGTCGCAGATCAAGTGTCCACGTCTGTCCAACAAGGTCGTGGCCGAAAGAGTGGTGCCGTTCTTCCTCCATGAGCTCGAATCCGGCTTCCTGATAAATGCGCCGGGCCGAAAGCAGAAAGTCATTTGTCCAGAGGGTCAGCTTGCGATAGCCGACCGCCCGCGCCCGCTCGATGCAGGCGGCAACAAGCGCCGAGCCGATGCCCAATCCCCGCGCTGACGGTTCCACATAGAGCATGCGCAATTTGCCGACCTGCGGGTCGTCCGTGCGCATGAGAAAGACCGACCCGGCAATTTCACCATTCCGGTCGGCAATCCACGCCTGTTCCCGCGCCGGATCGAAGTTTGCGATGAACCCGGACATGATGCCGGCAATCAGACCTTCAAACGTCCAATCCAGATTGTATTCCTTGTTGTAAAGATAGGCCTGCCTGTGAACGACCAGGCCAAGATCGCCTGCCCTGGGAGCCCGCAAGGTGTAGGCCGGAGCCGGGCTGACGGTTTCGGATCGATTGCCCAGTATGGAGCGGATCTCGCGCATGGATTGGGTCAAGCGGCTGACACGGGCTGTATCGAGCGGCGCAAGCACCGCATTGGCCCTCTCGATAGCGCTTCGGTCCAGCGCTGCGAAGGCAGCCTGCCCCTCCGGCGTCAGCGAGAGGATACGCAGCTTGGCGTGATCGGTGCTGACCGTGCTGCTGACAAGCTGGCGCGCTTTGAACCGTGCCAGTATCCGGCTGATCTGCGCGGTGTCCATGTCGAGTATCCGCGAGAGGTCGGCAGCCGTTTTGACGGTGTCATTATTGGCAAGTTCATAGAGAATGCGCGCTTCGGGAAGCGAAAACGGACTGTCGGTCAGATGCTCATCCAGCAGGCCGATAATGTGGGTGTAGAAGCGATTGAACGTGCGTATTTCTGCGACCGGTTCCGACATCGGCCCATTCCTTTGCTGTTGACTGGCTTGAGTATTGACTCAGTCAACATTAAAAGGCAAGCGGTTGTCGGCACAAACGGAAAGTGCCCGCGAACGGGCACCTTCATTGCCGACGTGACTGGTCAATCAGTCAACGGCGACCATGACGTCGGAAGCCTTGACGACGGCATAGGCACTGTCGCCAACCTTCAGCTGCAACTCGTCAACGGCTTCGTTGGTGATTGATGCCGTGACGATTGAACCGCCGACATCGATGCGGACATGGGCCGTCGTTGCTCCCTTGGTCACTTCGACAACTGTCCCTTTCAGCCGATTGCGTGCACTGATCTTCATGGCGTTTCTCCTGTGGTTTGCCGCACTTTAGACGGGCGAATGCTGTTTACAAGAAGCAAAAGAAAAAGGCCCGGAAAACCGGGCCCTTTCTGCGTTCTCCCAAGGAAATTTATCCTCCGGCGAGTGCCTTGCCTTCCCGGTCAAGCGCGCTGAATTCCTCATCGGAGAGGCTGATCCTTGCGGCATCGACGTTTTCCTCAAGGTGCTTGACCTTGGATGTTCCCGGTATGGGCAAAATGACCGGGCTGCGCTTGAGCACCCATGCCAGGGCGATCTGGCCCGGCGTCGCCTTGTGATGGGCAGCGATGGTGTCCAGCAACGAGCCTGGCTTTGCCAGATCACCGGCAGCCAGCGGGAACCAGGGTATGAAGCCGATTCCGTTCTGCGTGCAGTAATCCACGACATCCTCGCTTGCGCGATCAACGAGATTGTAGCGGTTCTGCACCGTCGCCACTTTGAAGAATTTCGAAGCGGCCTTGATCTCTTCAACGGACACCTCGCTCAGTCCGGCGTGGCGGATCACACCCGCGTCCAGCAGCGATTTCACAGCGCCGAACTGTTCGTCACGCGGTACTTTCGAGTCGATCCGGTGCAATTGCCAGAGACCGATCTGATCAACACCAAGCTGGCGAAGGCTCTTATGCGCCTCGTCGATCAGGTATTTCGGATCGCCCTTCGGCGTCCAACGATCCGGTCCCTCGCGCGTAAGGCCAGCCTTCGTGGCGACGAGAATGTCGCCATAGGGATGAAGGGCTTCCCTGATCAGAAGCTCCGAAACATCCGGACCATAGGAATTTGCCGTATCGATGAAGTTCACGCCAAGTTCCGGCAGGCGCTGCAAGGTGCGGATGGCTTCCGGCTTGTCGGCGGGTTCCCCCCAGATACCACGGCCAGTGATGCGCATGGCACCAAAGCCAAGACGATTGATTTCGATATCGCCGCCAATTCTGAATGTACCGGATTGGGATGCAATGGATTGGGACATTGTCACAGTTCTTTCGTTTGAATTGGAGTATTCGATGAAAGTCGGGAACGTCTGTTGCGCACGCAATGCGCGCAAGATCGTGAACGCACGCCATGGTGCGTCCTTGATACATATAGACCGCAACGGCAAAAGTTTAAGGCTTGAAGACGCGCCCGCCCTCGTTACTCGTCACGAGATCGGCCAACGATTGCCATTGGCCGACACCCGAACGGCTGTATTCTAATTGAAATAAAAGGCGTAAGAGGCGAAATTTCCTTCGAAGATCGCCGTGATCTGGTTCCATTCGCCGCTGCTCATCGCCGGGCCGTCCTGAAGATACGGCACGGCAGCCGGACCGGTGAGCCAGAGGATGAAATCAAACGGCCTTGGATCGTCGAAAACCTTGGCCAGATTGATGCCTTTGTCAAAGCGCCAATGGGGAACGAGGATCTTGCCATCCAGGGCCGCCTCGAATTGCGACAACACCGCGAGCCAGGCCTGGATGCGCTCCTGCGTGACATTGAAGGATGGCAGCACACCGCTCTTCTGCTTCGTGCCGGGCAGCCATTCATGGTCGTCGTCGGTTTCCTTGTCGATGAGGGCCCAGGTTTCCCGGTTGAGTGCAATGACCTTCTTCAGGTGAACGCGCACATCGCTCCACATCGCCGTGTCGGCAACCGGCCAGCGAATGGTGTGAATGAGGGTTATGAAATCAGCGATGTCATCGGCCTGTGCCTTGTTCACCCCGAACATTGTATATTCGTCCGCGCCCCTGCCGTTGACTGCCGACATGGTCGAGACAGCACGGGGAAACACCACGCTGAAGCTGCTGTTCCAGCTTTCGGAAAAATCATGGGAAAGCCATGCCTTGGCGACGGCCATCAGCAGATTGTCGTAACCTTGCAGCCATTTCGCATCGGCGGTGTCGAAGCCGACAATGAAAGGCAGGGGATCGCCGTTTTCATTGGTATCCGAAATGGCACGGCCGATATGGTCTTCCGGCCCAACCTTGCCGTCGCCGTTCCAGTCAAACCGGGCAACGGAAAGATCGACCTTCAGCTTTGCCGGTTTGTCGCCAACGGCGGCAAGTGCCTTGTCGGCAGAATCGAGATCGGCAATGAACGTTGCGAGAATACCGCGGAATTGCTCATAGGTGATGGGTTCCGGATTGCCGTTTCTGGCGATTTGGCTGGCGCCCAGCCCCAGATACAATTCATAGCCATCCGATTTCGAACCAAATCCATGTTTGAAAAGCGATTGCGCCAGCTTTTCGAACGCGCGGGCGGTGCGCACAAGGCCCAGCCCCAGCTGCGCATCGGCATTGTTCGTCGCTTTCGCTGCCAAGGCCAGCAGTTGCTCATCGGCCTCGCCGATACGGCCATTGGCAAGATATTTCTGGAACAGCTCGGTCGCGGCATTGTCCGCCCGCGCAGCTGCTGAAAAAGCGAAGCAGGCAAAACTTGCCGCCATGATCAGGGAAATGAGTTTTTTCACGCAGATTTTCCGTTGTTGATGACATCGAACAGCGGATTGATAGGCCGGCGGAAAGCAAAAGTCTGTAAAATACAATCTTGTGGTGTGCTTATTCACCTATAGATTGCAACTATCAGCGTGGCTGATCGTCATCCCTGGCAAAAAATGCCGTCTTTTCTGCCTCTGATTGCAGTACTTCCTGAGCCCGGTCAAGCGCGCGCATGGCGGCAAAAAGCACCTCCCGATCATGCTGGTGCGCCTCGAACAGCGCAACAAAGGCCGGGTTGGTGATTTCATGCGGTTTTGGTGCAGCTTTGGCCCGGTTCAAACTGTCATCAGCGGTGCGCCTGGCCTTCTCCACGTGATGTCTGGCCGCATCAACATCCGACAAGCTCTTGAAATACTGGCTCATTGTGCGCTTTACCGCTTTCGATGAACGCCCGGCTGCGCTGGAGAGCAAAGCCTGCCTGCTCTGCTCTTCCAACGTATTCTTGCCGGCGCGGCCGGCAGATTTGCTGTTCAGGTCGGACACGTTTTTCATGGGCCATTCTTTGACGATTGGCCACAGCATAGGGCATGGCATCCCATGCTGAAACGAAAGCACGGTTAAAACTCCCGTCAAAACGGGCACCGGATTCCGGTTCTGCCACCTGTGCTAGAACGAGATTGCGCTTTGCCCCTCTCCCAACTCTGTGGGAGGCCGTCTGTCGATTCGCCTCGCGCCGGTCATCGCGAGGGTCTATGGACGGCCGTCAATGCGGAATGCGGCGTCCCAGCCAAGTGCATGGCGGGCTTTCCCGCTGTTGGCGACAACGTCCGTCTCGGTAACATTGTAGGCGCCGCTTGCACCGCGCTCGATAGCCTTGAGTGCTGCGCTGGCGGCCGCATCGACATGGACGCGTAAATCCGGATTGGCCGGCATATCGACACCGGTCCCCGGCCCGTAGAAAAAGCCGTAGCGCAGGACAATGCCCTCCATGCCCGGCTCGCTCAACACGGCCCGTTCCATGGCCGCGACACCGGCAACGGTCGTCGCGCGGGGTTCTTCCGCGTGCAGATCAAGCGGATCCGTCTCGATGAACACACCGGCTTTCGGCGCGTAGGCCCAGGCGATGCTCTGCGCGATGATGCGCCCGACACCCGCGATTTTTGCCGCCTGCACAAGATTGGCGGTTCCCTCGCTGCGGATGCGCGCATTGCGGCTGATGAAATCCTTCATCGCCGCTGGACTGACACCATGCGGCAAATCCGTGAGCTGATGTATGATCACGTCGGGCGCGGCCTCAGCCACAACGGATTTGAGTTTTTCGGCATCGAAGACATCGACAATGGCCGGCTCAACCCCGATCCGGCGCAAGGAAGCGGCCTTCTCGGCGCTGCGCGTGGTGCCGGTCACCACATATCCGACCTCCACCAACAGCGGTGCAAGCCGCCTGCCAACCGCGCCGCTGGCGCCTGCGAGAAAGATATTCCTGATCATGTGCCTGTCTCCTGTCATTGCCTGCAATTGGTCTTGCGCCACCAAGACGAGACAGCCCAATCGAACGTGACATGGCCCTCACGTTTTTCGACCTAGACAGGTTCGAGCATGCCAAACCAGGCAACCAGCCCGAGCACGACAATGCCCAGCGCGATCTCCGTCAGGGTTCCGAGCCGAATGGCGCGTACGGAACCTGCCTCGCTGGTGCGCATGCGCGGAACGAAAACATACCGGTTGATCAGGGCCAGTCCGGTCAACACCACAACCAGAATGATCTTCAGCGCCAGCAAGGCCTGATAGGGGGATGTCCAATCGGCCGGCAGACGTCGAAGGACGAGCGTGGTATTGACCAAGCCGGACGCAATCACCAGTGCGACGGCCGCATGACCGGCCGACGAAAACCGCATGAGCGCCGTTTGCGCAGCCACACGCCATTCCGCCTGGCGCAACCGGCCAAGAATCAGCACAACCGGTATCAGCGCTCCAATCCACGCGCCGCCTGAGAGCACATGCACCATATCGTTGAAACGGTGGGCTGCGCCGATCCAGCCCTCCCGCATTGTGGCATGGCCGGAAAATGCCAGGCTTGCCAGAAGCAGTCCCGACGCCATGGCAAGAGCGACGCGCGCGCGGCGTGGCGACAGAGCCAATGCGGGCAACAAAAGCAGGGCGGCCGCGACCTGTATCGCCCAGCCGCGGCCGACACTGGTCTCAAGCAGCACGTCCCGGATGGTTCCGAGATCGACGGCATCGCTCCAGCCCTGCCCGATCATTCCAGCCTGCAGCGGCAGCGCGGCAAAGATCGTTCCGATAGCCAGAAAGACCGCGATCCCACTCGCTGGACGCAGGCGCTCCCCGATTTCCAGCGCCAGGGGTTTGGGCACAAGCAGTGCGAGATAGGCGAACGCGCCCCACATGAACATCGTGGACGTATTGTGCACGAACCTGCACAGAACAAGCGTGGTCTCCAACCCCATCAGGGTTTGACGGTGAATGTATAGCTGCCCTTGGTCTTGTGACCGTCGGTGGAAAGTGCGGTCCAGTTCACGGTATATTCCCCCGACGCGAGGGGTGCCGACAGCGGAATGACCAGTGTCTTGTGGTCGTTGATCGACAGTTTGGCCTGTCCCGTCGATACGGTCGCCTTGCCCGGGCCGGTGATCGTTGCGCCTGAAAATTTCAGGTTCAAACCCTCGGAAAACCTCAGATCGATCTCGACGGGCGAGACCTTCACAATGGCGTTTTCGGCCGGAACTGCCGATTCAAGATGGGCGTGCGCCAATACCTGCCCCAACAGGCCGGCATTGAGGACGGTTGCGACAGCAAAAATACGAATGAGCCGTGACATGAGAACTCCTGTGAGCGGGCGGATTTGAGGGGTCCGGAGAAAGGGTGCGACCGCGCGGCGAAAGCTAAGCCTGATTTTTGCCGGGATCATGGCAGTAACCCTGTGGGACGCGGCGGCACGCAGGCGGCAGCGCGAAGCATCCATCGGCGGCCGTCGCTGCTCATTTCCGTACAGCTGCGCGGCTCGACATCGATGCGCCAAAATGCGGAATCCGGTGCCTGCAAGACGCTCAGAACAGCGGCGCGAATGACGGAAGCGTGCGTCACCACGATTGTGTGACCGCCATCATGCATATGCGCGCTCATCCAATCTGCAATCCTGACGAGAAAATCATGGATGGATTCGCCGCCATGCGGGGCCGAAGCGGGATTGTTCATCCAGTCCGTCACATCGTCCGGGTGGGCTTGGTGGACAGCGGCAAGCGTCCTCCCCGCCCATTTCCCGTAGTCGATATCCGCCAACGCCGCATCGACAACGGATTCCAAACCCAGGGCATCGGCGGTTTGCCGGGCGCGCAGCGCCGGACTGGTCAAAACATGGTGCGCACGGCGCAAATGCCCGGCAATGGCCTGCAGGTTTTGGGCTTCCCCGGGTTCAAGCGCTTCGTCGGCGGGGAAAGCACCTGTGCGGACCGCCGGTGTGGCGCCATGGCAAACAAGGGTCAACCGCGTGGCTCTGGCCAAAATATCCCTCAAAACCCTCAGGAAAAAACCGGAAACAGCCCGCAGACCGTTCATTGACAGTCTGTGGCGCGCACAGATATAACCGTGCTGTTGCGAGTTTGGAAGCCGGTGAAATTCCGGAGCGGTCGCGCCACTGTAATTAATCAGTCCTTTTTCACTGATTGAAAGCCAGACCCTGGCCGCAACATCATTTATTCCGTTAGTGAACGCGTCATTCTGGGAGAAAATTCATGTCCGATATCGCTCTTACGCCGTCAGCAGGCGTCACGCCCATTCCTCTTGGCGAAGTCTTGCCCTGGGCCATTTTCGGCGGGCTGATCATGCTGCTCGCAATCTATTTCATTGGTGCGGAAGAAGGTGCGATGTCACTCTTCTCGGGCATGTATGTGCACGAATTCGTTCATGACGGCCGCCATCTCCTCGGTTTTCCCTGCCACTGAGGAAACGAAACAATGACAAGAGATCTTTTGATCCGCGGCATGATCGTAGGGGTCATCGCCGGGTTGTTGGCGTTCGGGTTTGCCCGGGTGTTCGGCGAACCGCAGGTTGATCATGCCATTGCCTTCGAGGAAAAGATGAGCCAGGCGGCCGGCGCAGCGGCTGAACCGGAGCTTGTCACGCGGGCGACACAGGCCGGCATCGGCCTGTTTACCGGCATTGTCGTCTACAGTGCCGCGCTTGGCGGGTTGTTCTCCCTGGTCTTTGCCTTTGTGCATGGCCGGGTCAGTTCCCTCAGCCCGCGCAGTACGGCGGCCCTGCTGGCGCTCGCGGGTTTTGTGGCAATTGTTCTCGTTCCCTGCATCAAGTACCCGATGAATCCGCCTGCGGTTGGCAGCCCGGATACCATCGGGGCCAGAACGGAACTGTTCTTCGTCATGCTGGTGGTTTCGCTCGGTGCCCTTGCGGCGGCTGTGGGTCTGGCAAAGCGCCTTTATGCCCAGCACGGCGCATGGAACGCGACATTGATGGCCGGTGCCGCCTATGTCGTGTTCATTGCGCTGGTGCAATACTCGCTGCCCGCCATCAACGAAGTTCCCGAACAGTTCTCACCGACCGTTCTCTGGAACTTCCGCGTCGCATCGCTGGGGATCCATGTCATCGTCTGGACCACGCTTGGTCTGCTCTTCGGCGCTTTGGCTGAACGGGTTCTGGCCGGACAGCGTCCGCGCTATCGCCTGCATGCGGCACGCTGAGCGCAGTCGCGCCATTCCTGAACGCCCTGCGGGCGTTCAGGCTTCCGCTGCCGATGGGACTGTCATGAGACCGCAACGCTTCGATATCCCCATGGGATGCCCGGCAGGCTGGTTCCTGGCTCTGGTCGCATGCCTGTTCATGCTGCAAACCGCAAGCGGATGGGCGCACCGCAGCAGCGCCGGCACCGATACATCGGGCATTTCCATTCCAAGCCTGTCCCATGGTGAAATGGCGGTTATAGCCGACTACCGCAAGCCGATCCTCGATCTGGCGGCCCGCATGACCCGCACCGATGAAAAATTCCGGCGGCTGCTGAACTACACCAATATCCAATACAGCTATTGTCTCTGGGGCATTGTCCCCGGCAGCATTGCGGATGAGCAAAGCCCGTTCAATGCCTGTTCGCACGCTTATCTTGCTGCGACGAAGGCTGTGCTTGTGTATATGCGCGACATGCCTGAACACCGGGACGCCGTCAGTACCCTCGTCTCCGATCTCGATGCCACACTTGTGCGCAACGGCGGCTCTTTCGTCATGTGCCAGTATAGCGGTGATCCCTACAACACGGCTGATATCATCAGGCCGCGCTGGAGCGATGTGCCTGGACACCTGACCAGCCTGTTTTCCTTCCTGGGATTCGCGATGCTGCTTGTTTCAGCGGTTTTTGCCGTCATCCATCTGACACGCCCGCTACGACAGCCCGTCAACGCCTGATCAAGGCTATGGCCTTTAGGTCACACCGCGCATGTCTTGTCGCCAAACCCCAGATCACCCTTTCCGCTGCGCGCGACTTGACGTAAGCCTGCTGTCCGGATCGCTTTGACCGTTTGAACCTTATGCATTCCCTGCCCCAAGACGCTTAGCGCAAGGACACTTCATGCCCTCCTTTGATTATATCCGCCCCATCCTCCTGCTGCTTGGCTCAAATGTTTTCATGACATTTGCCTGGTATGGCCACCTTAAATTCGCGGACCGGCCGCTCTTTCTGGTCATCCTCATCAGCTGGATGATTGCCTTTGCCGAATACTGCCTTGCGGTACCGGCGAACCGCTACGGTCACGAGATCTATTCGGCCGCCCAGTTGAAGACCATCCAGGAAGTGATCACGCTTCTGGTCTTTGCCGGGTTTTCAGTGATGTATCTTGGTGAAAAAATCACGATCAACCACCTCGTCGGCTTCGCGATGATCTGCGGCGGCGCATTCTTCGTGTTCAAGGGTCCGCTTTAGGATCAAACCGCAGCGAGACCGCCCAGCGCCTTGTCCTTCAGGTCGCGAAAGGCCTGGGAGGTCCGGCTTAACCGCTCCTCCCATTCCGGGTCGATGGCTTGTCCCTCGATGGTCGTGAAATAGACCGTCATCAGGGCAGCGATGGCAAAGGGCTCGAGCAAGGCCATTTTCACCGCCCATGCCAGAGCAATGGCGACGAAAACCGCGTAACCGGCGCTTGGTCCCGGTATCCAGTAAAGCATGGCTGCGGCGGGCGTCAGCGTCAGCACGAAAATACCAGCGGTCATGATCCAGACGATGAATGACAGCCAGATGGCATTTTTCACCATGATCCTGCTGTTCTGCGCGTAGAGCACGATGCCGCGCATGCCGTTGTCGAACGGCGCGGCTCCCGCCATACGGATATTGTAACCGAGAATGATTTCATCGACGTAGGTGATGGACATGCGGAGGAAGCTGTTGAGCAGATTGGCCGCAGCCAACACCCCCGGGACAGGGACAAGCGATGCGATCCCGGCCGTCAGCACACTGATGGATTGCAGGACCGCCTTGATGAGCTGATCAAAGACAAAAAACACATTCGCTTCGATGAACCGTTCGGTGACGACCGTCCGGGCATAGGTCAATTGCCCCTGCCCGCCCGGCACCGCCTTGCCTGCAATGAGATGCACGAGCACCGCGATGTGGCCCGCCTTGAGAATGTAGAGAAGGTACTCACGCAGATCGCAGACCAGTGCCGTCGCAGCCACGAGACCAATAAGCCCGCCGTTTCCGGCGCAGCGTGCGGGTGCTTCCGGGTCTGACAGGATAAAAATGTGACCAATGCCATAACCGGCGCCGGCACCGCAGGCAACAATGACACAATAGGCAGCAGGTATCGCGGTATAGACGATCATGCGCAGCAGGATGAACGGCCACGTCCGCACCATGACGATCAGGGTCCAGAAGATACTGAAGTTCCACATATTGCCAATGCCTCGATTCCAACGGCAGTCCCGCGGAATTGATTGCATTATTTCAATTTAAAACACAATATTTGAATCGAGCGACACTGAGAAGCGGCTGAAGATTGCAACCTTATAAGCATCGGATCCGACGAGAGAGAGTAATCATTAGTCGGATAATATATTAACAGAACCGCGGAAAGGAGCCATAACTCCCCTCTCGCGGCACTTGAATCGCCTGTAGAACGGCTAGCCGTTGCGGAACGTATAGGCATAGCCGTTCAGCGCCGGAGCACCGCCAAGATGCGCATAGAGCACCTTCGATCCATCGGGGAAAAATCCCCTGCCAACGAGATCGATCATGCCCTGCATGGATTTTCCCTCGTAGACAGGATCGGTGATCATCCCTTCCAGCCGGGCACAGAGGCGGATGGCCTGCTTGGTTTCCTCCGAGGGGACACCATAGACCGGATAAGCATAGTCTTCGTTGAGGATGACATCCGCCGCAGTCAGGTCTTTGCCAAGCTCGACCAGATCCGCGGTACGGCGGGCGATCTCCAGCACCTGTGCCCTGGTCTGCGCCGGGGTGGCCGAGGCATCAATGCCGATGACGTTGCGTTCGCGCCCGTCTTTGGCAAAACCGACGAGCATGCCGGCATGGGTCGAACCGGTCACCGTGCAGACAATGACATAGTCGAATGTGAAGCCGAGCGCGGCTTCCTGCGCCCGCACCTCTTCGGCAAAGCCGACATAGCCCAGGCCGCCATACTTGTGCACCGAAGCTCCCGCCGGGATCGGATAGGGTTTGCCGCCCTTGGCTTTCACATCCTCGATGGCGTTTTCCCAGCTTTCGCGAATACCGATGTCAAAGCCTTCATCCACCATTTCCACATCCGCGCCCATGATCCGGCTGAGCAGGATATTGCCGACGCGATCATAGACGGCGTCCTCGTGCGGCACCCAGCTTTCCTGTACCAAACGGCATTTGAAGCCGATCTTTGCCGCCGTTGTCGCAACCATCCGCGTGTGGTTCGACTGCACGCCGCCAATCGATACGAGCGTATCTGCGCCCGAAGCGATGGCATCCGGTATGATATATTCGAGCTTTCGCAGCTTGTTGCCGCCGAAGGCCAGCCCCGAGTTGCAATCGTCGCGCTTGGCATAAAGCTCGACCCGGCCGCCGAGATGTGCGGACAGGCGGCTCAGTTTTTCAATAGGCGTCGGCCCGAATGTAAGCGGATAGCGTTCGAATTTTTCCAGCATTGTTTTCCCTTTCGAAGTGGTTTTCGTAGGCAAAACGCTATCACCCTTCCAAAGAAAGGTGCTCTCATAGTTCAGCGCTGAAATTGATGAATAATGATTTCACTACGCCAATTCTGCGCTATGCTTCTGCACTAACGTTTATTTTCGGAAGATTCTTTCATGCCGGGTGAACTGGACCGCATCGATATGAAGATGCTGCGGCTGTTGCAGAAGAACGGGCGCTTGACCAATGCCGAGCTGGCAACCCTTGTGGATGTGAGCCCGGCGACCTGCCATCGGCGCACGCAGCGCCTGTTCGACGATGGTTTTATCAAGACCGTGCGGGCCATGGCGCAACCACAAATGGTGGACCGGGGTGCACTTGTCATGGTCGGCGTGGTGCTGGATCGTTCGACGCCGGAAAGCTTTGCGCAGTTCGAACAGGCGGTGACGAAACTGAGTTTTGTTCTCGACTGCAATCTTGTCGCCGGTGATTTCGACTATTTCCTGAAAATCCGCGTCAAGGACATGGCCGATTTCAACCGGATTCATGGCAGCCAGCTGATCGCCCTGCCCGGCGTGCGCCAGACCCGGACGTTCTTTGTCATGAAGGAAGTCATCGACAACGCACCGCTGGATTTTTGATCGAAGCGGTCGGAATCTGTATCCTATCGCCCCAAATCGTTCTTGGTGTTCTTGTAGATATTCACGCCAAGCTCGCGGATTTTCTTGCGCAGCGTGTTGCGGTTGAGCCCGAGCAGTTCGGCTGCTTTGATCTGGTTGCCATGGGTAGCGGTCAGGCATGAGAGGATGAGCGGGTATTCCACTTCCTCCAGCACGCGCTGGTAAAGCCCGACCGGTGGCAGGTCATCGCCATAGGACAGGAAGTAGCGCTGCATGTTGAGTTCGACTGCCTGGGCGATGGTGATGTCCTCGTTGGACATCGACGTCGAGGATGGCTCCGCCGGCCGCAGGTCGGCCTTGAGCTCCGCCTCGATCACATCCGCATTGATTTCTTCCTGCGGATAAAGCGCGGCGAGACGGCGCACCAGGTTTTCCAGTTCGCGCACATTGCCGGCCCAGGGATAGCGGCGCATCAGGTCGAGACCATCGGCGGTGATGCGTTTTTCCGGCAGGCCGTCCTTTGCCGCCATCTTGAAGAAATGCCGGACAAGGTCGGGAATATCCTCGCCGCGCTCGCGCAGCGGCGGCAGGCGCAGCGGCACCACGTTCAGGCGGTAATAGAGATCCTCACGGAACATGCCCTGATTGATCAGCGTCCGCAGGTCCTTGTTTGTCGCGGCCACGATCCGCACATCGGTCTTGATCGGCGTGCGCCCGCCCACGGTCATATATTCGCCCTGCTGCAGTACGCGCAGCAGGCGTGTCTGTGCTTCCATCGGCATATCGCCGATTTCATCGAGGAACAGCGTGCCGCCATCCGCCTGCTCGAACCGGCCGCTCGACCGGTTCTGCGCACCGGTAAAAGCACCCCGTTCATGGCCGAACAGTTCGGATTCGATCAGGTCGCGCGGAATGGCAGCCATGTTGATGGCGACGAACGGCCCCTTGCGGCGACGGCCATATTCATGCAGCGCCCGCGCCACCAACTCCTTGCCCGTGCCGGATTCACCTGAAATCATCACGGTCAGGTCGGTCTGCATCATGCGGGCAAGAACGCGGTAGATATCCTGCATGGCGGGCGAGCGGCCCACCAGAGGCATGGTATCCGGTTGTTCTTCATTGGCCCATTTTTCCGGCTTTTTCTTTGGTTCCGCCAAGGCACGGCCGACAATGCTGACAAGTTCGGTCAGATCGAATGGTTTTGGCAGATATTCATAGGCCCCAGCCTCCGAAGCGCGGATTGCCGTCATGAAGGTGTTCTGCGCGCTCATGACGATAACTGGCAGATCGGGGCGCGATTTCTTGATGCGTGGCAGAAGGTCGAAAGCGTTTTCATCGGGCATCACCACATCGGTGATGACAAGATCGCCGTCACCGGCGGAAATCCAGCGCCACAGGGTGGCTGCATTGGAGGTGATGCGCACATCGTAACCGGCACGCGACAGCGCCTGATTGAGGACTGTTCTGATTGCTGCGTCGTCATCCGCAACGAGAATGCTGCCCAAGCTCATGATCAGAATCCTGCCTTTTTCGATATAATCATTTCATCCGCATGGTCGTCGTCCGACGGATCGCTCTGCCATGCGGGCATCAGAATGCGGAATGTCGTCTTGCGCGGCACGGAGTCGCACTCGATGACACCGCCATGATCGCCAACGATTTTTGCAACGAGCGCCAGGCCGAGGCCCGAGCCGTTCGGCTTTGTCGTGATGAACGGATCGAACAGATGCGGCATGATATCCGGTGAAACGCCTGAACCGGTATCCTGCACGCAGAATTCGAGTGGCAGGGATACCCGGTTGCGGATGCCCGGAATCGACAGGCGGATACCGGGGCGGAAGGCGGTCGACAGCGTGATCTCGCCCGGCTCGCTCGTGCCGATGGATTCCGCCGCATTCTTCACCAGATTCAGGAACACCTGTACGAGCTGATCACGATTGGCAAAAACATAAGGCAGCGACGGGTCATAATCTTCGTGGAACTTGATGTGGCTGGCAAAGCCGTTCTTGGCGATGGCTTTGACGTGATCCAGCACGACGTGGATATTCACCGCCTCCCGCTCGATCGGGCGCTCGTCGGAAAACACTTCCATGCGGTCGACAAGCGAGACAATCCGGTCGGTCTCGTCGGTGATCAGCCGCGTCAGCGCGCGGTCATCATCGTTGAGACCGGTTTCCAGCAGCTGCGCCGCACCGCGAATACCCGACAGCGGGTTCTTGATTTCGTGCGCCAGCATGGACGCAAGGCCGGTCACCGAGCGGGCAGCGCCGCGATGGGTCATCTGCCGGTCGAGCTTTTCCGCCATTGACCGCTCCTTGAACAGGATGACGATCGATCCCGGCGCTTCACTGACCGGCGTGACGTAGAGATCGACAATGCGGTCCTGTCCGAGGCGCGGCGACGAAACATCGACGCGATATTCATTGACGGGCGACGGGCTTTCCCGCACCTGCTTGACCAGAGCCAGCAACGGGCTGCCGAACGGAAGCAGCATTTCCAGCGTGTTGCGGCTCAATATGCTGGCGCTGGAGCGGAAAAACGCTTCCGCATCGGAATTGGCATAGGAAATATGCCCGCTTTCATCGAGCATGATCACCGGATGGCGGATCGCATTGAGAACGATCCCGGCCAGTTTGTCATCCATCGCAACATTGTCTGCCGATGTCATCATGCAACCTTCTTCATGTCATGTTCGTCCGGCCGCGCGAGTGCGGCATGCAGGCGCCCGGCAACCAGACGCGGATTGGTTTCGGTCATGATCGCGGCGCGTTCAGCCGCGCTGATATCGACACCGTGCTTTTCCAGATACCAGCCGAGATGCTTGCGCGAATGCCGAATGCCGGTCGGCTCGCCGTAATGGGCCAGCATCGCTTCGTAATGGGCGACCGCATAATCGGCGATCAGGCCTGTGTCCTGCCCGTTCTGCACGCCATGAACGATCGTCCCGGGCAGCCAGGGCTGCCCATAGGAGCCACGTCCGACCATGACCGCGTCGGCTCCCGACGCCTCGAGAATGCCTATGGCATCGTCGCGGTTCAATACATCGCCATTGGCAACAAGCGGAATCGAAACAGCCGCCTTGACGGCACGGATGGCGTGCCAGTCCGCCTTGCCTTCATAGAACTGGCAGCGCGTGCGTCCGTGCACCGTCACCATCTGCACACCAGCCTGTTCGGCACGGGCGGCAAGTTCCGGCGCATTGATGGTGTCGTCGTCCCACCCCAGGCGCATTTTGAGTGTCACGGGAATTTTGACCGCCGCAATGGTCGCCTCGATCAGCGTCAGGGCATGATCGAGATCGCGCATCAGCGCTGAACCGGAAAAGCCGCCCGTCACCTTCTTGGCCGGGCAGCCCATATTGATATCGATGATGTGCGCGCCCTCACCTTCGGCAATGCGCGCGGCTTCCGCCATCCACTTTGTTTCGCGTCCGGCGATCTGCACCACATGGGTGCCGAGACCGTCTCCGCGCAGCCGCAGCAGGTTGCCGCGCTCGCGCGTGCACAACTCGGCGCTGGCAACCATTTCGGACACGACCATGCCTGCGCCGGCCTTCCACGCCAGCTGGCGGAACGGCAGGTCGGACACACCGGACATCGGCGCAAGGAACACCCGATTACGCAGCTGCACGCCGCCTATCTCGAGTGGTTGATTCAGATCGATCACGTCACTATTGCCTGTTTCGTATGCAATTTTCCAATCGCCTATCCTTTAGACAGGAACACCGGACTAGGCAAGGCAAAGAGCACCTCGAATGGACGAGATTTCGTTTAAACCTCTGGTCTTTCGCCTCGGCAAGAGGTAACGCAGTCTGGAGTTACGGAGAGAAGTGTGGCGGCAGGTACAAACGACAAGCAGATGCGGGTGGCAGCCGTCATTGTGGCGGCTGGTCGCGGGGAACGCGCGGGCCAAAGCGTTGAAGGACCGAAGCAATACCGCAAGATCGGCGGTGAAGCGGTTTTGGCGCATACGCTGCGGGCCTTTCTCGGCTGCCCGTTCATCGACGATGTCGTCGTTGTCATCCACAAGGAAGACGAATCCCTCTTCGCCCAGGCGGCAGGAGACTATGCGGCACGGGTCACATGCGTGACCGGCGGGCCGACGCGGCAGGAATCAACCCGGCTTGGCTTGCTCGCCCTGAAGGGCCAGGCGCCGGACCACGTGCTCATCCATGACGGTGTGCGGCCGTTCATCTCCGCCGACCTGCTCGAGCGGGTTATTTTCAACCTGACGCCGCATATCGGTGTCCTGCCGGTGCTTGCCGTCTCCGATACGCTGAAAGCAGCGGGCCATGATGCCATGGTCAGCGCCACGGTGCCGCGTGCCGGGCTTTATGCGGCACAGACGCCGCAGGCCTTCCCCTATGCGCCGATCATGGCGGCGCATGATGCCGCGTTTGCCATCGGCCGTTCCGATTTCACCGATGATTCTGCCATTGCCGAGTGGCAGGGCCTGCCGGTGCGGATTGTCGAGGGATCGGCTGACAATACCAAACTCACCTGGGCAAAGGATATCGATATGGCTGATGACCGTCTGTCGCAAAGGCATGCCGCCTTCCCGGATGTGCGCACGGGCAACGGCTATGATGTGCATTCTTTCGAGCCCGGCAATGGCGTGACGCTCGCCGGCGTCTTCATCGAACATGACCGCAAGCTCAATGGCCACTCCGATGCGGATGTCGCCTTGCATGCACTGACCGATGCTTTGCTGGCCACGCGCGGCGCGGGCGATATCGGCACGCATTTCCCGCCGTCCGACCCGCAATGGAAGGGTGCCGCCTCGCATATTTTTGTCGAGCATGCCGTGAAAATCGTCAAGGCGGCGGGCGGGCGCATCGCCAATGCCGATATCACCCTGATCTGCGAGGAACCGAAAGTCGGCCCGCACCGCGAGGCGATGACCGCGGCCCTGTCGAAAATGCTCGGGATTACGCCCGATCGTGTATCGGTCAAGGCGACGACCAATGAAAAAATGGGCTTTATCGGCCGCAAGGAAGGCATCGCCGCCATCGCCACGGCATCGGTGATCTATCCGGGTGGATTGCCGGAATGAGCGGACTGATTGCAGAGGCAAAAGCCATCGCGGTTCTGGAAGCCTGCCGCGCCAGAGGCATCCTGCTGGCCACGGCGGAATCCTGCACCGGCGGGCTGATTGTGGCATCGCTCACCGACATCGGCGGGTCATCCGATGTGGTGGATCGCGGCTTCATCACCTATTCCAACGAAGCCAAGCACGCGATGCTCGGCATTCCCATGGAAGTGATCGCTGCCCATGGCGCCGTATCGGAGGAAGTGGCGCTGGCCATGGCAGCGGGCGCATTGCAACACTCGCGCGCCGGCATTGCCGTGGCGGTGACGGGTGTTGCAGGTCCGGGCGGCGGATCGGCGGAAAAGCCGGTTGGTCTCGTCTGGTTCGGTGTCGCTCTCAAGGGGCAGGCGCCGCAGGCTGTGCGGCATGTTTTTCCCGATCACGGGCGCGCGAGCATCCGGCAAAACGCCGTCGAAACGGCGCTCGATCTGGTGTTGAAGACGCTCGCCTGACCTCAGGTGCGTGACACCCGGAACGCCATGCCGATGGAATCCGGCGTCACCGGCTCGAAGCCGAATTTTGCGTAGAGATGTTTGGCCGGGCCATCGGCGATGAGGCTGACATAGGCGCCATCAGGCGCTTCCGCCGCCACATAGTCCATCAGCGCAGCCATGATCTTCTTGCCAAGCCCGCGCGCCTGATGGGCGGGATCAACCGCAATGTCCACCACCTGATAGAAACAGCCGCGATCCCCGACGATGCGGCCCATGCCGACTGCCTTGCCGTCCAGTGTCACCGTCACGCCGCAGACCGTGTTGGGAAGGCCGATGAGAGCCGCCTCACGGCTCTTCGGACTCAAACCGGAAATCACCCGCAACCGGCAATAGTCGTCAACGGATGGTGCTTCCCCGTGAAGCGTGTAATCGTGCTCAACGCCGCTCATCATTCTCTCCCAAGCTGGTTGCGCCGCAGTTCTAGCTGAATCGTCCCGCTGCGATCAATCATCCGATGCGCGGAAACTTGCCATTCTTGACATCATCACCGCCAGCATGGGATATCGGTTCCATGATCGAGAATGACGTTTTGATTGTTGCGCGGGTTGCCGGCATCCCAACAGGCGGGATGCAGGGACTTCGTGCACGCTGATCGAAAAGCGCAACGCGTCACCAGCAAACCCCGCCGGCAACGGACGGGGCTTTTTTATAGTGTGCGCCGTCCATCGGCATCAAGATGGAGAACACGATGACACAGAATATTTATGATACGCCGGCCTTCTTCGAAGGCTACAGCCAGTTGGGCCGCTCGGTGGGCGGTCTTGCCAGTGCAGCGGAATGGCCTGCCCTGCAGGCGCTGATGCCAGACCTTCACGGCCTGCGCGCCGTGGATCTCGGTTGCGGTTTTGGCTGGTTTGCCCGCTGGGCGCGCGAGAACGGTGCCGCAGAGGTACTGGGCCTCGATGTTTCGGAAAACATGCTGGCGCGCGCACGATCGATGTCGACAGATGCGGCCATTCGTTATGACAGAGCCGATCTGGAGGTGCTTGACTTGCCCGAGGCAGCGTTTGATCTCGCCTATAGCTCACTCACCCTGCATTACATCGACAATCTGGCCGGGCTGTTCCGGACCGTTCACAAGGCACTCGTTCCCGGCGCGAAATTCATCTTCTCGATGGAACATCCCATCTTTATGGCACCATCCCGTCCCGGCTGGTCGATTGATGCGGAAGGCCGCAAATCCTGGCCCGTCAACGGCTATCTGGTCGAGGGACCGCGGGTGACCGACTGGCTGGCCAAAGGCGTCATCAAACAGCACCGGACAATCGGCACCATTCTTAATCTGCTGATGACAGCGGGTTTCGCCATCGCCCACGTGGAAGAATGGAAGCCGACGAAAGAACAGATCATCGCGAGGCCCGAGCTTGCCGAGGAACTGGAGCGGCCGATGTTCCTGCTGGTTGCCGCACAGCGCTAAAAGCCGCAAGACGCCGTTTGATCGGGAGAAATCCGGGGGCTTCCAATGGCGCCCGGATTTTGATACGGCTCAGCGCGGAAGAGTTTTTGACCCTCCTGGAGTCTCATTTTGCCATCGTAAAGACCGGTCTCGCCTGTATTACCCCGTGCTGCTGACAACGCGTGTTGCGTTCCGGCAGTGCTGACACATGTTCAGCGGGTGGCAGAGTTAGAGGCCGGTTGGCAATTCAAGCGTGCGCCTTCCGCAAACGCATCGGCCCAAAACTCTTCCCATCCCCGAACACGCCACACCGCGCTCAGTCCATGACTGTCTGACAGCCTTCTTGCTGAACTTCCAAAAGGAAGATCAAGACGGCATGTCCAATACTCTCTGCGTCCAATGGACCATTGTTCCACGAACGGCTCCCCAGCCTCGCATCGCCTGCAGCCATTGCCGCTGCGTGCGGCCCTTCCAATCCAGCGGCAAGGCCCGGCTCAACGCCAATGGCCGCAAACTCGATGCCTGGCTCATCTACAAATGCACGGTCTGCGACAACACGTGGAACCGCACGATTTTCGAGCGCAGGCATGTCCGGGATATCGACCTGCAAACCCTTGCAGCGCTTCAGACCAACGATCCGGAATGGCTCAAGCGTCTGGCATTCAATCCAATGGGATTGAAGGCAATGGAGGTCACGGAGTTCTCAGATGTTACCGTCAGGAAGAAGCTTCTCTCTCACGCGCTGGATGTAACGTATCTGTCGATTGAACTCAGACTGCCACTGACAACGACCGTGCGCCTCGACCGGCTTCTGGCTTCGGAACTGGCTTTATCCCGCAGCCGGATACAGACACTCGAAAGCGACGGCCTGCTGTCCACGGTGCCATCGGGTCGCAACATTCTGCGAAAAAGCGTTGGAGATGGTCTGGTCGTTCTCCTGGATATTTCCGACGAACCAGGGCGCGGCAGGATTATCGATGCGGCAAGCAGACAGGTGAACGGCTGAAACAGAACACCCCACGGCGGCGATTCCTGCGCTGTGGGGTATTTTAGTTATCCGGCAAATTAAAAGATGGTTTTGCGTTATGAATCGCGTCCGTAAATCTGGTCGGCGCGCTTTTCAAATGCTTCGGTGAATTTCCGGAAGGCAATATCGAACATCGATCCCATCAAAAAACCGAGCGTGCGGCTTTTGAATTCATAGTCGATGTAGAATTTGACCTCGGAATGTTCCGGGTTCGCGGAGGGCACGAACTGCCATTTGTTGTCGAGATAGCGGAACGGCCCGTCGACATATTTGGTCTCGATCACCTTCTCGTCCGGCTTGAGCAGAACCTGGCTGGTAAACGTCTCGCGGATCAGCTTGTAGCCTACGGTCATATCGGCAATGAGCAGCGTCTTGCCGTCGCGCTCCTTACGTGAGCGCACCTTCAGGCTTTCGCACATCGGCAGGAACTGCGGATAGCTTTCCACATCCGCCACCAGATCGAACATCTGCTCGGCCCGATGCACCACGGGGCGTGTCGTATCGAATTTCGGCATTCAGTCAGCTTCTGTTGGCGTGCAGCGCCTCGCGTGCAGCCTTCAGCTTGGCGAAATCATCACCCGCATGGTGCGACGAGCGTGTCAGCGGGCTCGATGCAACCACCAGGAAGCCCTTGGTCTTGGCGATGGTCGCATAGGACTTGAATTCGTCCGGCGTGACATAGTTGAGAACCGGATGATGCTTGCGCGTGGGCTGCAGGTACTGGCCGATGGTCATGAAGTCGACATTGGCCGAACGCAGGTCGTCCATCAGCTGCAGCACTTCGTTGCGCTCTTCGCCGAGGCCGACCATGATGCCGGATTTGGTGAAGATGGTCGGATCGAGTTCCTTCACCCGCTGCAGCAGGCGGATGGAATGGAAATAACGGGCGCCCGGACGCACCTTGAGATAGTTGGAAGGCACCGTTTCCAGATTGTGGTTGAACACGTCGGGGCGCGCGGCAACGACGATCTCAAGCGCACCGTCCTTGCGCAGGAAATCCGGCGTGAGGATTTCAACCGTCGTGCCGGGAGAAATCGCACGGATCGCGTTGATGACGTCGGCAAAATGCTGGGCGCCGCCATCGGGAAGATCGTCACGATCGACCGAGGTGATGACCACATGGGTCAGGCCCATTTTCTTGACGGCCTTGCCGACATTTTCCGGCTCGTTCGGATCAAGCGCCGTTGGCAATCCCGTTGCGACGTTGCAGAACGCGCAGGCACGGGTGCAGATCTCGCCCATGATCATGAAGGTGGCGTGTTTCTTGTCCCAGCACTCGCCGATATTCGGGCAACCGGCCTCTTCGCACACGGTCACGAGGCTGTGCGAGCGCACGATCTCGCGCGTCTCCGCATAGCCTTTGGAGACCGGCGCCTTGACGCGAATCCAGTCCGGCTTCTTCAGAATTTCCGTATCCGGACGATGCGCCTTTTCCGGATGCCGCAGGCGCCGCTTTTGATCGATCGTATCGAGAACCGTTACCATCAGGACTTCCTAGTTTAATTCGAGGATCTGGCTTTGCCAAAAATCCACAGAATGATAATTGCGCCCGCCGTCGCAACAATCAGATTTCCAAAAAAGCCGTAAAAGTTGAAATTCAACAATCCGGCCAGCGTGCCACCCACGAACGATCCGGCAATACCAACAAGAATATTGGTGAACAAGCCATGATTGCGGCTCATCGCCTTTTCCGCGATATATCCGGCGATGAAGCCGATGACCAGCATCCCGAAGAAACCGACACCGGGCATGCTCATGATACCGACAGGCTGATCCATCTTCCCTCGCTCGCCCTATCGTCCTGATGCAATCGCAATGGCACGAAACACCAGAGCCCATATAGCACCGAAAAGAAAACCACCCAACCCGCAGGCAAAAGTCACCACCCACACACCGGTCCAGCCGCCGATGGCCGTGCCATTGATGGATATGGTGTTGCCGGAAACCAGACTCAAGGCAGACGCAGCAAACCCCAATGCAAGACCCAGCAGGGTCGACCATTTGAGGATTGCCCATGACAGGCGAATCCAGGGTTTGCTGTCTTTGATGGTGACCAACGGACCGGAATTCCTTTCGTTATCAGGCGTTCAGTGCACGTCCATAGGCATCCAGCACGCTTTCCTTCATCGTTTCCGACAGGGTCGGATGCGGGAAGATCGTGTGCATCAGTTCTTCTTCGGTCGTTTCGAGGTTCATCGCAACCACAAAACCCTGGATCAGTTCCGTCACCTCAGCACCGACGAGATGGGCGCCGAGGAGTTGGCCGGTCTTCTTGTCGAAGACGGTCTTGACCATGCCCTGGTCTTCACCCAGCGCAATCGCCTTGCCGTTGGCCACGAACGGGAAACGGCCGACGCGGACGTCATAGCCTTCCGCTTTCGCCTTGGCTTCGGTCAAACCAACGGAAGCAACCTGAGGGTTGCAATAGGTGCAGCCCGGGATCTTGGCCTTGTCCATCGGATGCACGTTCGGCAGTCCGGCGATCTTCTCGACACAGATGACAGCTTCGTGCTCGGCCTTGTGCGCCAGCATGGGCGGTCCGGCGACGTCGCCGATGGCATAGATGCCGGGAACGTTGGTCTTGCCATAGCCGTCAATGACGATGCAGCCGCGATCGGTCTTGATGCCCAGTGCCTCAAGGCCGATGTTTTCAATATTGCCCTGTACGCCGACAGCCGAGACCATGCGGTCCGCGGTGATTTTTTCGACCTTGCCGTCCTTCTTTTCCACATGGGCGGTGATGGAATTGGCTGACTTCTCGACCTTGGTCACCTTGGCATCGAGAATGATCTTCATGCCCTGCTTTTCGAACTGCTTGCGGGCAAAGTTGGCAATCTCGGTGTCTTCAACCGGCATGACCTGCGGCATGACTTCGACAACGGTCACGTCAACGCCCATCGTGCGGTAGAACGATGCGAATTCGATACCGATGGCGCCAGACCCCATGACGAGCAGCGATTTCGGCATTTCTTCCGGCTTCATCGCCTCGAAATAGGTCCAGATCAGCTTGCCATCCGGCTCGATACCCGGAAGCGCGCGCGGACGGGCACCGGTGGCGATGATGATATGCTTGGCCGTATAAGTGCCCTCGCCCAGGGTATTCTTGGGCAGCGGCGCCTGCGGCTCGACCGGCTTCTTGGTGGTCTTGGACACGACGATCTCGCCAGGCTTGGTCAGCTTGGCCTCGCCCCAGATGACATCGACCTTGTTCTTCTTCATCAGGAAGCCGACGCCGCCATTCATCCGCTCGGCAATGCCGCGCGAGCGTGCAACGATGGCCTTGAGGTCAGCAGTCACGCTGCCTTCGATCTTCAGGCCGTAATTCTTCGCGTGTTCGGCGTAATGAAAGATTTCTGCCGAGCGCAGCAGCGCCTTTGTCGGTATGCAGCCCCAGTTGGAACAGATACCGGCGAGATGCTCGCGTTCCACGATGGCCGTCTTCAATCCCAGCTGCGCGGAACGGATAGCGGCGATATAGCCGCCCGGGCCGGAACCAATGATGATCACGTCGTAATTATTGGCCAAGTCTCGGTCCTCCTAAGACTGAACTAAATATCGAGTATGCCTCGAACGATTGGTGCAATGGCCTTGCCGATTGCCCGTGTATTGTCTGCATCCAGATGCACGCCATCGACCGGCGATGTCTTCGCCACCGATCCCGCATCGAAAAACGCGCAATCGGCCTGCCGGGCGGCATCTTCATAAAAGGCGGCGAGCCGGCGCGACTGTTCGATGCCCTGCTCGAACACCAGTCGGAATTCCGGACCGTCCGTCTCGCCCAGCGCCGGCGGTGACATGATCAAAATCCGCGGCGCTTTCGCATCAAGCTGGTACGGCGCGGTACGGATGATCTCGATCAGCCGCTGCATGCCGCGCTTGGCGCCTAACGCATTGCCGCAGATGAAGCTCTTCATATCGTTGGTGCCGAGCATGACAATCACGAGGTCGAGCGGAAAATGCGTGCCAAGCGCGGTGGTCAGCGTCTTGGCAGCATTGCGTTCAAACCCCGAGAGATGGTCGTCGAAGGCGGTTGTCCGCCCGTTCAGGCCATCCGCGACAACATTCACGCTGCCGCCAAGCTCTGCCTGCAAAATCTGTGGCCAGCGATCGCCCAGCGCATGGCGACCTGACCCGTCGGGAATGTACCCCCAGGTCAGTGAATCGCCATAGCAGAGCACCGTTTTCATCGTCGGCCTCAGACCAGCATGCCCATCGGGTTTTCGATGTGGCGCTTGAAGGCCTGAGCAAGCTCGGCACCCAAGGCTCCATCGACGGCGCGGTGATCGGTCGAAAGCGTCACGGACATGACCGTGGCGACCTTGATCTCACCCTTCTTGACAACCGCCCGCTCTTCACCCGCACCGATTGCCAGAATGGTGGCATGCGGCGGGTTGATGATGGCGGCGAAGTCCTTGACGCCGAACATGCCGAGGTTGGAAACCGCTGTCGTGCCGCCCTGGTATTCCTCGGGCTTCAGCTTGCGGTCGCGCGCGCGCTTGGCCAGGTCCTTCATCTCGTTGGAGATGGTGGACAAGGTCTTTTCCTCGGCCTTGCGGATGATCGGCGTGATCAGGCCGCCGGGGATCGACACGGCAACGCCCACGTCGGAATGCTTGTGCTTGACCATGTTGGCTTCGGTCCAGGACACATTGGCGTCCGGAACATCGCGCAGGGCCAGAGCCATCGCCTTGATGATCATGTCATTGACGGACAGCTTGTAGGCGGGAACGTCGCCCTTTTCCGTCTTGCGCATCGGCGATGCCGCATTGATCTGGGCACGCAGCGCCAGCAATGCGTCGAGTTCGCAATCGACCGTCAGATAGAAATGCGGAACCGTCGATTTGGCTTCCAGCAGGCGCTTGGCAATCGTCTTGCGCATGCCGTCATGCGGCACGAGCTCGTAGGAGCCTTCCTCGAACAGTTTCAGCACCGTATCGTCCGACATGGGCTTGGGAGCCGCCGCCGGCGTGGCCGCGGCAGCTGCCGCAGGTGCCTTGGCACCACCGCCGGAGATTGCTGCCTCGACGTCTTTCTTGATGACGCGGCCATGCGGGCCGGAGCCCGTTACAGCGGAAAGATCGATACCGGCGTCCTTGGCGATGCGGCGGGCCAGCGGCGACGAGAATGTCCGGTCGCCGGACTTTGCCGGAGCAGCAACTGCGGCGGCTGGTGCAGCCGGCGCTGGCGCCGTTTCCTTGGGTGCTTCGGCCTTGGCGGGCGCAGGTGCGGCTTCTGCTTTCGCGGGAGCTGCGTCGCCGCCCTTGGCAGCAGCACCGACATCTTCGCCGTCCGCCGCCAGAATGGCGATCAGCGCATTGACCTTGACGCCTTCCGTACCGGCGGGAACCACGATCTTGGCGACCGTGCCTTCGTCGACCGCTTCGACTTCCATCGTTGCCTTGTCGGTTTCGATCTCGGCAATCACATCGCCGGGACCAACCTTATCGCCTTCCTTGACAAGCCATTTGGCAAGATTGCCCTCTTCCATCGTGGGAGAAAGAGCCGGCATGGTGATATTGATCGGCATATCGATTTCCTCCCCTTTACGCTGTGTATGTCACAGCTTTGACGGCCTCGACGATTTCTTGAACGTTCGGCAATGCCAGCTTTTCCAGATTGGCGGCATAGGGCATCGGAACGTCCTTGCCGGCAATCGTCAGGATCGGCGCATCGAGATAATCGAAAGCCTGCTGCATGACGCGGGTGGCAATTTCCGTACCGACCGAGGACTGCGGATAGCCTTCCTCGATGGTGACGCAGCGACCGGTCTTCTTGACCGATTCGACAACCGTCGGAATGTCCATCGGACGGATGGTGCGCAGATCGATGATCTCAGCATCGATGCCGAGCTTGGCCAGCTCTTCCGCCGCCTTGACCGTGTAGTTCATGCCGATGCCGAAGGAGACGAGCGTAACGTCCGTGCCCTTCTTGTGGATGCGGGCCTTGCCGATCGGCAGGACGAAATCATCGAGCTTCGGCACATCGAAGGAGTGACCGTAGAGGATTTCGTTTTCGAGGAAGATGACCGGGTTCGGATCGCGGATCGCAGCCTTGAGCAGACCCTTCGCATCGGCAGCCGTGTAGGGCATGACGACCTTGAGGCCCGGAATATGGCTGTACCAAGCGGCATAGCACTGGGAGTGCTGGGCCGCGACGCGGGCAGCAGCGCCGGAAGGACCACGGAACACCATCGGTGCGCCCATCTGGCCGCCGGACATATAGAGTGTCTTGGCCGCCGAATTGATGATCTGGTCAATCGCCTGCATGGCGAAGTTGAAGGTCATGAATTCAACGATCGGGCGCAGGCCGGTCATGGCAGCGCCAACACCGACGCCGGCAAAGCCGTGTTCGGTGATCGGCGTATCGACAACGCGGCGCGGGCCGAATTCGTCGAGCAGACCTTGGGTGATCTTGTAGGCGCCCTGATATTCGGCGACTTCTTCACCCATGATGAAGACGTTGGGATCACGGCGCATTTCTTCCGCCATGGCGTCGCGCAGCGCTTCGCGCACGGTGGTCGAGACCATCTCGGTGCCTGCCGGAATGTCCGGATCGGCGGCAACTTCGGTCTTCGGCGCTGCCGGAACGGTCGCAGCGGGCTTTGCAGCCTCCGCTTCCTGCTGCGGGGCTTCTTCCGCCTTGGCAGGCGCTTCAGCGGCTGCAGCCTTTGGCGCGCTGGCGGCATCGGCGCTTTCACCGTCGCCCAGGAGAACGGCGATGACGGTGTTGACCTTCACGTTGTCGGTGCCTTCGGCAATGAGAATCTTGCCGATGGTGCCTTCATCGACCGCTTCCACTTCCATCGTCGCCTTGTCGGTTTCGATTTCCGCGAGAACGTCGCCGGAGGTGACCTTGTCACCTTCCTTTTTCAGCCATTTCGACAGTTTGCCCTCTTCCATGGTCGGCGAGAGCGCTGGCATCAGAATATCTACAGGCATGGTTGCGCCTCCCTTAGAGCAGAATGTCGGTATAGAGCTCGGATGCATCCGGCTCCGGATCGGACTGGGCGAAATCCGCTGCGTCGGCAACGATGTCGCGAACGTCCTTGTCGATCTTCTTCAGGTCGTCCTCGGTGGACCAGCCCTTGTCGATCAACCGGCTCTTCACCTGCTCGATGGGATCGTGTTCGGAGCGCATCTTCTGCACTTCGTCCTTGGAACGGTACTTGGCCGGATCCGACATGGAGTGACCGCGATACCGGTATGTCTGCATTTCCAGGATCATCGGGCCCTTGCCGGAGCGCGCCCATGCGGTGGCTTCTTCGCCAGCAGCCTGAACGGCGCGGACATCCATGCCGTCGACCTGAATACCGGGGATGTTGAAGGAAATGCCGCGACGGGAGAAATCGGTTTCGGCCGAAGCGCGGGAAACCGCCGTACCCATGGCGTAACGGTTGTTTTCGATGATGTAGATGACCGGCAGCTTCCAGAGCGCCGCCATGTTGAAGCTTTCGTAGACCTGGCCCTGGTTGGCCGCACCGTCACCGAAATAAGCAAGGGAGACATTGCCGTTGTCGCGATAGCGATTGGCAAAGGCGAGGCCCGTACCGAGGGAGACCTGCGCACCGACGATGCCGTGACCGCCGTAAAAGTGCTTCTCTTTCGAGAACATGTGCATGGAGCCGCCCTTGCCCTTGGAAAGGCCGCCGCGGCGTCCGGTCAGCTCGGCCATGACGCCCCGGGCGCTCATGCCGCAGGCCAGCATGTGGCCGTGGTCGCGATAACCGGTGATGACCTGATCGCCTTCAATCAGTGTCGCCTGCATGCCGGTCACAACAGCTTCCTGACCGATATAGAGATGGCAGAAACCGCCAATGAAACCCATACCGTAGAGCTGGCCGGCCTTTTCTTCGAAACGCCGGATCAGCAGCATTTCGCGGTAGGCGTAGAGCTCCTGCTCCTTTGTGTACTCGATTGGTTTTGGTGCTTTGACAGCAGAGGTCTGCGCAGAACGCGCAGGGCTTTTTTTCGCCCTCGTAGCCATATCTCACTCCCTGTTATTTTGTCGGACGACAATAGCAGCAGGAGCAGAACTTACAATATGCAGAATTGAATAAGAGCTATGCAAATAAGACGTTCAAAATGCACGATAAAAAGTGAATTAACCTGAATTCAGTTAATAGTTAAATCACCCGAGCCACGCATAATTGTGACTTCGTCCGGCCGCGATACATTCAACGCCTTGCGGGCCTGTTCATCTAACATGTCCCGCTCGATTGTTCCATCATGCATAAGTTGTACTTCCCGTTCAAGCTCCGTGCGCGACGCCTTGACCGCGTCGTACTGGGCGCGCAGCAGCCGGGTCTGATCCTGCAGCTTGATGGTGGAGTAGAGACCGTATTCGCCGTGATAGGCATGGAAACCGAAATAGGCGAAAAACATCGAGGCAAGGATCGGCACGACAAGCCGTCCGCGATTGGTTTTCCGTCTTTGTTTTGTCCACATGGCAAATGACCCGAAGGGATGCGGAATCAGGTCACGATGGCCCGATTAGTCACACGGCCATAAAACAATGTTTTGCTTAACAGCCGATTAAATTTGCCGTTCCGGCTGCTCTGGGCAGCCCCACCGAAACAAAATGGCGGGCACAGGGCCCGCCATCTCAATCGCTCGAATGTGATGCGTATCAGAGGCTGCGGAAAATGCCGCGGCCGGCATAACGGGCCTGCGGTCCGAGTTCCTGCTCGATACGGATCAGCTGGTTGTACTTGGCGATCCGGTCGGAGCGGGAAAGTGAGCCGGTCTTGATCTGTCCGCAATTGGTGGCGACGGCGAGATCGGCAATCGTCGAGTCTTCGGTTTCACCGGAGCGGTGCGACATGACGGCCGTATAGCCTGCGCGATGCGCCGTATCGACCGCGTCGAAGGTTTCCGACAACGTGCCGATCTGGTTCACCTTGACGAGAATGGAATTGGCCACGCCCATCTTGATGCCATCGCGCAGACGAGCCGAATTGGTGACGAACAGATCGTCGCCGACGAGCTGGCACTTGTCGCCGATGAGGTCAGTCAGGTATTTCCAGCCTTCCCAGTCATCTTCGGACATGCCGTCTTCGATGCTGATGATCGGGTAGTCAGCCGCCAGCTTGGCCAGATACTTTGCCTGGGTCTTCGGATCGCGGCTCTTCTTCTCGCCTTCATAGACGTAATTGCCGTCCTTGAAGAATTCGGTTGCAGCGCAATCGAGACCGATGGCGATTTCTTCGCCCGGCTTGAAACCGGCTTTCTCGATGGACTCCATGATGAAGTCCAGTGCAGCCGGTGCCGTCTTCAGGTTCGGCGCAAAACCGCCCTCGTCGCCCACATTGGTGTTGTGGCCGGCATCCTTCAGGCGCTTCTTCAGCGTGTGGAACACTTCCGCACCGTAACGCACGGCTTCGGCCAGTGACGATGCGCCAACCGGGAGAATCATGAATTCCTGAAAATCGATCGGATTGTCGGCATGCGCGCCGCCGTTGATGATGTTCATCATCGGTACCGGCAGGACATGGGCGTTCGGTCCGCCGAGATAGCGGTAGAGCGGCAGGCCGGAGGATTCAGCGGCGGCCTTGGCAACGGCGAGCGATACGCCGAGAATGGCGTTGGCGCCAAGACGGCTCTTGTTCGGCGTGCCATCGAGATCGATCATGGTCTTGTCGATGTGGATCTGGTTTTCCGCGTCGAGACCGCCGATTGCATCGAACAGTTCGCCATTGACGGCATCGACAGCCTTCAGAACGCCCTTGCCGAGATAGCGTGTGCCACCATCGCGCAGTTCCACGGCCTCATGTGCACCCGTCGATGCGCCGGATGGGACCGCCGCGCGGCCCAGTGAGCCGTCTTCGAGAATGACATCGACCTCAACAGTCGGGTTCCCGCGACTATCCAGAATTTCACGGCCAATAATATCGACAATAGCAGTCATAAGGCTTTTCCTTCAATTTGCATTGGGCAGCATTCGCCACTGGAATAGCGAATGAAGATGACAAGGAAAATCCCCATGAAGACGAATTGTTGCTCAAAACAGAAAAAAGGCCGTCGCGTTGATTACTGAACCACCAACCTGGTTCTGCAGAGGGGGATGGTCGCGGAGGGTTAGGGCGACCGCCGTACCCTGGAGCGTCGTATCCAGGGCATGGAAAAATGGCTGGCGGATCCGCAGCTGCTGGAAGCCGATGCTGACGCGGAATACGCGGCAGTGATCGACATCGATCTGGCGGATATTA